>JAFPNP010000071.1 GCA_017411125.1 Kiritimatiellia bacterium | reverse complement strand
GCCGCGGGCGGCAAACACGGCCGCCACCGTCAGAAAAAGTATCTTCAAGTCAAGCATGATCGACATGTGGTCCACGTACCACACGTCGTGCTTGAAACGTTCTTCCCAGTCAAGCGCATTGCGTCCGTTCACCTGCGCCCACCCCGTAATGCCGGGGCGCACCTCGTGCCGCCGGGCCTGTTCCGGCGTGTAGCGCGACAGATAGCGCACGGGAAGAGGACGAGGCCCCACAAGGGACATCTTCCCCGACAGAACGAGAAACAGTTCCGGCAATTCGTCCAGCGAACTTGCCCTGAGGAAGCGACCGAACCGTCCGAGGCGCTCCGCGTCCGTGCCGGCACCTGTGCGCATGGAACGGAACTTCACTATGCGGAAAGGACTCCCTCCAAGTCCGGCCCGCGTTTGCGCAAAAAAAACGGGACGCCCCTCCACAAGCAGCACGGCGAGCGCGGTGAGAGCCAGAAGCGGAAGCCACAGCGGAGACGCGAGCAGCACAAGGGTTATGTCAAAGGCTCGCTTCAATGCGCTCCAAATCCTTTTTCGAAAGCCCCGCGCCGGACGGAAGGCACAAGCCGCAGTTGAAAAGATGTTCCGCAACCGCTCCGCCGTAAGCTCGGCATTTGGCGAAAACCGGCTGGAGATGCAATGGCTTCCATACGGGACGGGTTTCGATGTTCGCGGCAGCCAACCGGGCGGCGACCGCGTCGCGCACGGACGGCGAGGCGAAAACAAACACGCTGAGCCAATGCGAGGACTCCTCCGGCGCGGCGCACGGAAAAGGCACGGCGTCCAATTCGGGACGGGCGGCAAACGCCTTTTCGTAGAATCTGAACACGCGCTTCTTGCGTTCGAGGATTGCGGGGAGCCTATCGAGCTGCGCGCAGCCAAGCGCGCCCAGAAGATTGCTCATGCGGTAGTTGAAGCCGACCTCGCGGTGTTCGTACCATGCCACCGGCTCACGCGACTGCTGGGCGCGCCAGCGGGCGCGTTCGACGATTCCGGGGTCGCGCGAAAGCACCGCCCCGCCTCCGGACGTGGTTATTATCTTGTTCCCGTTGAAAGAATACACGGCGGCGACGCCAGCGCTTCCGGCGGGACGCCCTTTGTACGTCGCGCCCACGGACTCCGCCGCGTCCACGACGAGCGGCACGCCGCACTCGGCGCACAGCGCTTCTATGGCGTCGTAGTCGCAGCATTGTCCGTAAAGATCTGCGGCGATCACGCACTTGACGCGACGGGAAGCACACAGAGCTTCGCGCAGCAGCGGCACGGAGACAAGTCCTGTGGACGGATCGGAGTCGACAAACACCGGTTCGGCTCCTCTGTGAAACGCAGGCCCGATAGTTGCGACGAACGTAAGCGACGACGAAATCACGCGGTCGCCCGGACCTACGCCCAATTCCTCCATCAACAAGTCGAGAGCGGCGGTGCCGGAGGCGACGGCGGCGGCATGCTGGCCGGAAAGTTCTCCAAGACGCCTATCGAACGCGTCGACCATCGGGCCGCACGGCGCGATGTAACCGCTGTCGAAAGCCCGGCGCACAGCCGCGCGTTCGGCGACTCCGGACCATGGCGGAGAAAGGTATATGCGAGATGCGTTGGACATGACGCGTACATTATACCATAAACCGGCGAGGTTTTCCCCTTGCGCCGCCGCGGAGGATTATGGTATCATGTGACCGTCGCGTTTTTGTTGCCTGCTGGCGCGACAGTTGTTTGCCTTATGATCAAGACGTTAAAGAACTTTGCCTCCTTTGTCAAAGAGGGCGTATGGCGGATTGACGCAGATGCGTTCGGGTTGTCCAGACGCATCGGCGTGAACCTGTTGCGTTTCGCGTCCGCCACGTTTTCAAGCTTCACGGGTCATCCGACCGGTCTCCACGCGGCCGGCCTCACCTATTTCACGATCCTCGGCTTCGTACCGGTATTGTGCCTGCTCATGGTCTGCGCGAAGATGTGCGGCGTGGACCACATGGCGCGGAACAAGATAAACGAACAAATCGACACATTCATAGCGCAGGTCGAGGAGGGACAAGCGAAAGCGAACGCGGCGGCGGCCGCCGCCCCGCGGGAAAAAGACGAAGCCGCGCAGGCGGAAGCGGACGACAAAGCGCGGACGGCCTCGCTCAAGGCGGACGCTACGATGGATATCGCCCGCCAGGTCAGAGCGTTTTCCAACGAGACTTTCGACAGGGTGGCAAAAGTAGACCTCTCCACATTGGGCTGGATAGGTTTCGGCATGCTCATGTGGACGGTCGTATCCACTTTGGGACAGGTGGAGTCGTCGTTCAACGAGGTATGGGCCGTCGGGAGGGGGCGCCCGATCTGGCTCAAGTTTCCGCTCTACCTTTTCATCGTCGTGGTGCTGCCTATTCTCGCGACGTTTGCAATGTCGATGCCGATCATCCGCGCCGTAAAGACCGCGCTCGACGCGACGCTCGGCGCTACCAGCTACACGAAATGGGTCGGCGACGCGCTTGTGGCGTTCCTTACATCCCGCATATTCGGCTTCGTGGTCACCTTCACGTTCGCTTCCATGGCGTTCGCGCTTCTGCTGAAGCTCATGCCATACTGCAAGGTGCGCTTCCGCACCGCCTTGGAGGCCGGGGCGCTCACGGCGCTTCTCACGGGCGCGTGGCTGAAGATCTGCACGACCGCCGGCATCGGAATCGCGAAATCGAGCGCGATGTACGGATCGTTCGCGGCAGTGCCGATAATGCTGGCGTGGATATACGTGAGCTGGCAGATTGTCCTTCTGGGGAGTTGCATGTCCTATGCGTTTGAATGCGTCCATAGCCGCCGTCTGCTTGACACTGGCCGCTGAGGCGGCGCCTCGTTTTTCGGAACCGGAATGGAGACCGGATCTCGGCATAATGCTGCCCGGCCTGGTAGCCGCCGAGGCCGTCCCGACGCGGCTTCCGAAGGCCGAAGCCTACATGGTGACATCGCCGGACGGGAAACGCCGGCTGGAAGATCGTTTCGACGTGTTCGACCTCTGGCTTGCCGCCACGGTGCGCGGACGCTGGCGGGACGCCGACGGCAACGAACTGCAAATCGCGCGTCTGGCCGTCCGTTCGCCGAACGTCTCGCCGGGCACGGTCGGCACGCGCCGCGAGTTCTATGACGAAGCGGCGCTCCGCACGATCGACCCCAAACGTCTCGACCTTCGGGACGAAGCCGTGCGGGCCGCAGCACCGGTGGAGGTGTCCAACCCCGTGCGTCCACGCCGTTCGAACAGGAAAAACCTCCAGGACGTCGTATACTACCCTTCCACCAACGACAACGTGCTCGCCTGCGCTTTCCGGCCTCGTTCCCCCGAAAGGAAAGAAACGCCAGACTGGTATCTCGCCGTGCTTTCCGCCGCGCCCGGATCGGATATACGTGAAACTCAGGCCTGGTTCGACGAAGCGTTCCTCGACCGCATAAGCGTTCCCGCGCGCCGTGCCCGCCCGGAGCCTGCTTCTGCCGTTCTTCCGCCGGTGGAAGCGACGGAGGACGAACTTCTCGTCCGTGACGTCCGCAACAACGTGGTCAACTACGACAACTGGCATTGCGCAAGCGCGGAGGACGTTCTCGTGGTGGACAATCTGGATTCGTCCGTGCGCGGTCCGTTCGTCGCTTCGCTCACTAACAATCTTCCGCGCCTTCGCCGCGAATACGCTAAATGCGTCCCCACCCCGCTGGAGGCCACCAACCAGACCGCCATCGTGCGCGTTTTCAAGAGCCGCGAAGAATATCTGGGATATGTGGGCATAGACAAAAAATGGACTGCCGCCTTATGGAGCCCGGCGCACAGGGAACTCGTTCTGTACCATCCGGAAAGCGGCGTGGAAAAACTGCTGCACACGGTATGGCACGAGGCGTTTCACCAATATCTGGCATACGCAGGTTCAATGGTGTCCAGTTCCCCGTGGTTCAACGAGGGGCATGCGCAGCTTTTCGAGAACTCGCATTTCGGGCACGAGGGACAGATCGTATTCGACCGCGACGAACAGGCCGCCTCATACGTCCAGTCGTTTGCGGCGGAGCTTGCGCAATACATCCCGTCGCTTCTTGAAATGGACTACGAGGCCTTCTACGCCGGAAACCAGGAAGAAATAGCCGCCAAGTACCGCCTGGCGTGGTCGATCGCGTACTTCCTTGAAATCGGCGCACCGAAACTGCGGTACCGCCCGTACGAAAACCTCCGCTCCGACTATGTCAAAGCTCTAATACGGACGCGCTCGATGCACGAAGCCACGGGCGCCGTATTCGACGAACAGACGCGCGAACGGTTCATCGCCGCATGGCTCGACTTCTGGAAGCAGCAATGATCGGCTATACAGGACGCCTCGCCCCAAGCCCGACCGGCGCGCTGCATCTGGGCAACGCTCGCACTTTCATGGTCGCATGGCTGCGCGCGCGTTCTTGCGGAGGCAAAATCGTGTTTCGCATGGAAGACCTTGACCATCCCCGAGACAAACCCGGAGCAGCAGCCGCCGCAGTCGAAGATCTCCGCTGGCTTGGATTCGACTGGGACGAAGAATACGTGCAATCCCGCCGCCGCAACGTATACCGCGCCGCTCTGGCGCAGCTCGACGCCTACCCGTGCGTATGCAGCCGGAGCGACGTGGAACGCGCGCAGTCCGCGCCCCACGCCGGCGAACAGTTGCATTATCCAGGTACTTGCCGAGGGCGATTTCCCACCTGGGCCGCAGCGGCGAAAGCTTGTGCGCCGCGCATCCCGTGCTGGCGTTTTCGCGTGCCGCGGGACGCGACGGTGGAATTCAACGACGTCTTTGCCGGGCGCTACGTGCAGGACGTGTGGCGCACGCTCGGCGATTTTCCGCTCGCGCGCGATCCGGACGGCGCGGGATACACTCTGGCCGCAACCGTCGACGATGCGCTGATGGGCGTGACGGAAGCGGTGCGCGGAGACGACCTTCTGCCCGCTACCCCTCCGCAGATTCTTGTGGCAAAGGCGCTCGGACGAACGCCTCCCGCATACTGCCACGTGCCGCTCGTCGTCGGACCGGACGGACGCCGCCTCGCCAAACGGCACGGCGACACGCGAATCGCCTCGTTTCGGGAGGCTGGCGTCAAGCCGGAGGCGGTCCTAGGATGGCTCGCGTGGACTTGCGGATGGAATGCAAAAAAAGAGCCAACCCGGCTGAAAAGCCTGGTCGGCAGATGTCCGCTCAATACGATTCCGCGCGAAGCGGTCGTCTGGGGCGGAAGCCTTACTTGACGGTTATAACGCTGTTGAGCGTACCATGGTCGTTCTGGACGAAATCGCGGTTTTCCGGATCCGCGCACCACGTGCCGTCGATCACGAACTTGTACTGGTACGTGCCGGGAGCCAGTTTGACGGACGCCGAGTAGACGCCGTCTCCCTTTTTGTCGGACATTTTCTTGCCGGCTGGATCCCAGTTGTTGAACGAGCCTGCAAGATACACGGACTTGCCCGGATCGGTGCGCACTGTAAACGCGACCGCCTTTTCTGCAGACTTGGCGACGGCCTTCGCCGCCGTCTTCTTGACTGCCGTGCGAGTCCTCTTCGTTGAAACGGTCGCCACGGCAGGCTTGCTCTTGATTTTCATCTTGTTAATCTCCTTGGTTCGTCCCGTTGAAAGCGTTGTCACCGCACTTCAACGAAACATCCGTATATTTTACGCTTCCGTTTCCCGTGCGTCAAGAGGGTATCTGCACTTTTTGACGACACACGCGCCCCCTCCAATTAAGCATTTGACGGCGCGGCGCAATATGCTATACTCTTATCTCCATGGAAAATCATACGTCAGTCAGCATTCGCTCCGTCCCGGCAAGACGCGTCGTCGTCACTGGCATGGGCGCGGTAAGCCCGCTTGGAAGCGGCGTGGCCGCGTCGTTCGAGCGTCTCAAGGTGTTCGAGAACTGCGTGGCGGCCCTGCCGGAGCTTGCGGAGTTCAAGGGACTGAACACGCATCTGGCGTGCAAGACGGACTTCGAGCGGCCCGCCGGATGGACGCGCAAGACGACACGCACGATGGGCGACGTGGCGATGCTCGCCCTCGCGGCGACGGAGCAGGCCGTGGCGGACGCCGGCCTTTCCGACGCCGATCTGCAGAGCGGGCGCACGGGCGTCGCATACGGTTCGTGCTCCGGCTCGATCCCTCCGCTTCTCGACTTCTACTCGATGCTGCATACAAAGGAAGTCGCCGGCATAACAAGCGGATCGTACATCAAACTCATGCCACAGACCGCCGCCTGCAACATATCGGTGCATTTCAAGACTCACGGACGCCTCGTGCCGACCGGCACGGCGTGCACGAGCGGGTCGCTGGCGATCGGAAGCGCCGCGGAACTCATAAGATGGGGCGTGCAGGACGTGATGATCGCGGGCGGCGCCGACGAGTTCAGCCCGACTCAAGTCGCAGTGTTCGACACCCTCTACGCCACTTCGCTCAAAAACGACGCGCCTCGCACGACGCCCGCGCCTTACGACGCGGACCGCGACGGGCTTGTGCTGGGCGACGGAGCCGCCACGTTGATTCTCGAAGAATATGAACACGCCAAGGCGCGAGGCGCAACGATCCTGGCCGAGATCGCCGGATTCGCCGAAACGACAGACGGAACGCACGTGACGAACCCCAACGCCGAAACCATGGCATATGCGCTCACGAAGGCGCTGCGCGACGCGGGCATCGACGCCGCCGCGATAGGCTACGTGAGCGGACACGGCACCGCCACAAAGGCCGGCGACGTCGCCGAGACTGTGGCAACGCGGGCCGCACTCGGACGAGCCGTTCCGATCTCGTCCATCAAAAGCTACACCGGGCACACCTTGGGCGCATGCGGCGCGCTCGAAGCGGCGATGGCGATAATGTCTCTCCGCGCGGGATGGTTCCCGCCCACGCTGAACCTGCGCAACCCGGACCCGGAATGCGCAGAACTTAACTACGTGACGGGCGAAGGACGGACGATTGACGCCGAATACGCGATGTCCAACAACTTCGCCTTCGGCGGCGTGAACACGTCGCTCGTCCTCCGCCGCGTGTGACGCTAATAGACTAGCAGCATGGAACCCTTCTTCGGCATCGTCCAGATCTCGATCCGCGCCGCCTCGCAGGCGGCTGCGGTCATGCGCTGCGAACCGCTCAGTCCCTCGGAAGCGAGCGTCCAGTCCACCGATCCGAGCGACACGTGCGAGAAATTGCCGATTCCGATTTCATAGTTCCCGGAGGCCGCCGTCCAGCGGTTGAACGCGAACAACACCTGCGCCGGATTGGTCTCGCCCGGCGTCAGGCGGTGGACTTGCATCGAGCCGTAGCCGCTCGCGTTGTTTTGGCAAGCATCGTTCCAGTCGAAGCCGTGCGTATTGCCTGGCGCGCCCGAGACGCCGCTGGCATTGCCCAAGTACGAGGAAGGCCAGAACTCGAGCCAGCCGGCGACGCCGGATGCGTCCGCCGCGGTGGAATCCACGCCCGGCATGTTGCTCGCCACGCGGAGGTTCGTCGCCGGCCCCTGGTATTTCTTCGCGAGCGACAGCGGCACGCCCATCGTCTCCAAGGTTCCGTCGCCGAATGCGTCCATGGAAACCCACAGCCAGCGGACAAGCCCGTGGTACTGATGCGGCCCGTCGTCCCTGCGCTTGAGTTCGATGTAGTAGCCGACGCGTCCGATATTCTGCTGCGCGGCGCCTGTTCCGCCGATATCTTCGTAAGGAACGCGTCCAAGCGACGCGAGGTTCTCGCCATTGTGCGCCGCAACGTCGAAGACGCGGGCGCGCCTGTAGCCGGACAGATGGGCCGCGGGGACGTTATTCGCAGCGCCGGACGACGTCGGAATCCCGGCTTCTGCCTGGCCGGGAACGAACGACGGATCGTCGGCAAGCGCGTTCGCGATCGCGGCGAAATACGTATCCGCTATCTTGTCGTTGTTGGGCCAGTCGGGATGGAGCTTGTTCACGGTGTCGTCGTAGAACGCGCCCTGTATTTCGTTTCCGCTGCCGTCGTACCGGTAGCACGGCGTGTACAGGTCGGCGAAGTACGCTCGCTTCGCCGAAAACGTGCCGCTCTCGATTGCGTTTCTCACAAGGGAGTTGTATGCGACTACGCGGTTGTTGAGCGTCGGGTTGTAGGCGATGTCCACGACGGCTCCCGCGATGAACTTCGCGGCCGTCTTCTGCCGCAGCACCTTCCAGACCAGGTTCGTCCAGACCTCGTAGAGCGCGGACGGCTCCATTGCGCCCATGTCGTTGGTGCCGATCTTGCAGAGGACGAAATCTACGTCTCCGGCCTGGTCGAGCGTATTCTCGATCTGGTCGATCGTCCCGCGCCAGAGGCGCCCGCCGCCCGCGCCGGCGTGGCTGATCCACTCGTCCGGCATGGTCGCGCCGCAGATGTCGTGGCTCTGGTCCCAGCGGTGGCCTTTGGCGACCGGCTCGTATCCGGCGGCGGCGAGCTTTTTCATGAGCCCGGTGCGCCAGTTGCCCCATCCGCCGTTCTTCCCCGTTCCGCACAGCTCGTTTCCGTCGTTGCCATGGGTGATGGAGTCGCCCACGCAAAGGACGTTCACCCGCTGCTTCGCCGCGCCGTAGTCGAGGTCGAGCCAGAGACGCCCGCCGCCGCCGGAGAAATTCTCCGCCCAGACCTTCGGGTTCGCGCCGTTCGCGCTCGACGCGTCGAACACGGCGGTGAGCGCGGCCGCGTCCGCCGTGAGCGCGTCTTCGTTCCACGTCATCAGCAGGAATCGCCCTTTCGTATTGCCCGCGTACTTCGGAGCGAGGGCGATTTTCGCGCCGGACGCGAACGACGGCGGCTTGACGAGGCGGAACGTGAACTTGGTCGGATCGTAAGAAAGCCGTCCCGCCGTCCCGGCTTCGATCGTCTTGAGGTAGAAGCCGCCCACGTCGCCGAACGACGCCGCGCCGTCGACAAAGAGCGTCGTCGAGGCGAGTACGACGGGATCCCATCCAACGTAGGTGAACGCCTGGGAAGTTCCCGCGGGGAGGAGAAGCGACGCACCTTCGAGCGAAGAGGCGGCAACGCCTCCGTTCGACCAGTTTGCCGCCGTCGCGAACGCCGAATCCGTCGCGCCGCCCCATGTCCAGACCGAGCCGGAGACCGGCACAACGGTTATAGAGGACCTGTCGGCGGAAAGCACCGCCGCTCCCGCGTAGGCGCTGCCGTCGGCGAGCATGATCGCCGGAAAGTCGCCGGCGAAGACGCTTCCCGAACCTGGCGCCGCGGCGGCCAGCACGAACGCCCCCGCCGGCACCGACGAGAGAACGAACGTCGCGCCGGCGAGGCTCAGCGAGCCGCCGTTTGCCAGCGTGATCGCCGGCGTGGAGCCGGGCGCGATCTTGAACGTGGTGCCCACTACGCCGAGCGTCTTCCCGGCGGTGTCGACGGTCATGCCGCCCGCCCCTATCGTGAAGTCGTCGAACCCCTTGATGAAATCGCTGTTGCTTGCCGTGGCCCGCAGCGTACCGCCGTCGAACGTCACGGAAGTCGCCCTGTTCGCGGCGTCGTCTTGGAACTTCGGCGTCACGACCGTGCCGCCGTCGTGGACGGACATCGTTCCGGCGTTCGCCACAAGTCTGGGATTGGCCGTGACCGTGGCGCCCGAACCGACGTCAAAGGCGCCAGTGCCCTCGTAGCCTACGTACAGCGTGTCGCCGACGGACAGGCTTCCGTTCGCGACGCTTGCCGACGCGCCGGTGTT
>JAFPNP010000070.1 GCA_017411125.1 Kiritimatiellia bacterium | reverse complement strand
GCTTCGCTGGGCAGATAAACCCGCTTTCGCTTTTCACCGCCCGTTTCGACGACGAGACGAAGGGCTGGCTTGCGTCGCTTCCGGTCAAGACCGCGCACACGGTCTACGGCAAGCTCGCATACGAGTTCGAGGCGGCCGGCGTGAAAGTGTTTCCCGCGTCGTCGTTCATGGACGGGCATCTGCCTGGTGTCGGCGCGCTTACCGTCCGTTCGCTCTCGGAGCGCGAGGTGCGCGACGTGGCGCACGGCGCGGCGGTGGTGCGCGACATGGGGCGGCACGATGTGGGGCAGACCGTGCTCGTCAAGGACGGAATGGTGCTTGCCGTCGAGGCGTTCGAGGGGACGAACGCGGCGATCAAGCGCGGCGGCAGGCTCGGCGGGAAGGGCGCCGTTGTCGTGAAGGGAGCGCGCGAAGGCCACGACATGCGTTTCGACATCCCCGTCGTCGGCCTCAAGACGCTGAAGACGATGAAGTCCGCCGGCGTCACGGCGCTCGCGTTCCAGGCCGGACGGCTCATCCTTCTCGACCGCGAAGAGGTCGTGGCTTTTGCCGACAGGCACGGCATTGCGATCGTCGGGATCGAGACGGACCTGCCCGCCGCCCCGCTTCGCCCGTAGATCGCAGTCTATTGCACGCCATGCAGACGCGCTATCCATCCACGATCCGCGAAGAGGAACTGAAGAACAAGGTCGCCGCAGATTTCTTCGGCGCGTTCGACTGTTCGCGCATTCTCGGCAACGTGGATTTCTGCGCGCAGGTTCCGGCTACCGATCTTCCGCTGTGCGACGCCGAGTCCGTAGTGTGGGCGGAGGCGAAGCGCGGCGCGGATGCGCCGCTCGACTTCGCGCTTGTGCAGCTTGTCCTCACCGTCGGCAAGGAACGCACGTTCGACCGGCACCTTCCGCCGAAGTTCCTTGCCGCTTTCAACGCCGCGCGAATCGCGTTCATTCCTTACTCGGAGGTGGTGGAGACTTTCTACCAGAACGACTTCAACTGGAACGTCGCTCCGTCAGACCACGAGACGCGGGAGTTCGGCGTACTGTACCAGCGCGTCGTACGTACTCTCGAATCCGCCGCGCTGGAGTTTGACTTCGCGCAGGATGAGGCGGAGCTGCGAGGTTTCATAAAGGCCAACCTCGTGGCGGGCCGCGCCGCTCCGGGTTCGCCGCATACCGTTCAGATAACAAAGAACAACTTCACGCACATCTACCAGCGCTGGCGCGAGGCCGTGATGCCTACGATTCTCATGCCGGACTGGGCCGCTGCAAAGAAGAACGGAATCATCGACGCGGACTTTTTCCTGGCGGACATCTTCTCGTCCGACAACGCCGCTGTCACCGACCGCCTGAACGTGCTGCTGATGAACGACCATTATCGCCAGGCGCGCGGTACCGATGCACTTGGCTTCCAGCTCTTCTCAGAAATCGCCTTCTCCGACGGACAGAAGGCGCACCGTGTTTTCTGGAACCGCTACAGGCGTCCGCCGCGGAGGGAATACTGGAATTACATCGTCAACCGCCGCGACCTTCTCGTGCCGCAGGACGTTCGCGAACGGAAGGGATCGTTTTTCACGCCGCAGAAGTGGGTTTCGCTCTCGCAGGACTACCTCGCCGCCGCACTCGGCCCGGACTGGCAGGACGACCATTACGTATGGGATTGCTGCGCCGGCACGGGCAACCTCGAAGTCGGCCTCACGAACAAGTACAACGTATGGGTCTCCACCCTCGACCAGGCCGACGTGGACGTGATCCATCAGCGGATCGGACTTGGCGCGAACCTTCTCGATTCGCACGTTTTCCAGTTCGACTTCCTCAACGATTCTTTCGACAAACTGCCGCAGGGTTTGCGCGACATCATCAATGACCCCGAAAAACGCAGACGGCTCGTCGTCTACATCAATCCGCCGTATGTTGAAGCAAGCAATGCGCAAACCACGCATGGAACACCTGGCGAAAATCGCGTAGGGGTTTCAATCTCGTCAATGCGGACGAAATACATTATGGAAATGGGGCGGGCGGTGAACGAACTGTTCGCGCAGTTCCTCATGCGCATCGCCACCGAGATTCCCGGTTGCGTCATCGGGCAGTTCTCTAAGTTGAAGCATCTTCAGGGACCTAATTTTCGTGAGTTCAGGCGGGCGTTTCGCGGCACGCTTGAAAAGTGCTTCGTCGTTCCGGCGGACACGTTCGACAACGTGAAAGGGCAGTTCCCCATCGGGTTCTTCGTGTGGCGGATGTGGAATGAAAATTTCAACGCAGAGGCGCAGAGGCGCGGAGAGGGAGGGCGGTCGCCCTCGACCGCCGAAAATACGGCGCGTGAGGACACGCGCCCTCCCATATTCACCACCGCAGTCGCCGATGTTTACGACCGAGAGGGGGCATTTATCGGCACGAAGTCAATCCATTCCCCTGACGGGCAGCGCGTCCTAACAGATTGGATTCGAAAGTTCTACGACAAGACAGGCGAGTATCTTGCCTACTGCCGCTACCTCGGATCGGACTTTCAGCACAACAATGGAGTTTTCATAACGCTTTCTCCTTCAGCGAGTGACTTGAAGCAGGTTAAGGGCAACTGGATCACCGCCCAAAACCTCATGCAGTTCGCCATCTACTTTGCGGTGCGCCTTTGTATCGATGCCGACTGGCTGAACGACCGTGACCAGTTCCTTTATCCGAACGATGGATGGAAAGACGATACTGCGTTTCAGGCGGATAGCCTCGTGTATGCGTTTTTCAGCGGGCAGAACCGCGTCAGCAGTCGCGACGGCGTGAACCACTGGATTCCGTTCACCGAGGAAGAAGTCGGTGCGAAAGACTGTTTCGCGAGCCATTTTATGAGTGATTGG
>JAFPNP010000069.1 GCA_017411125.1 Kiritimatiellia bacterium | reverse complement strand
TGTCGCGCTGATCGCCATCGTCTCGACACTGGCCGTGAGCAAGCTCGGCGGCGTGCGCGAAGGCGCCGCGCGCAAGGTCTCGCTCGCAAACCAGAAGGCCGTCGAACGGGCGGTGGAAGCGTATCTCGTGAACGGAGGGCGGCTCAACAGGCTCGATTCGCTCCTGTACGCGGGCGACGGCGGTGCGCCGCAGACCGGCGGAACGGAGGGAGATTTCGATTTCACGGCGGTATCCGCGGCGGAATCCCGCAACGGGTTCTACATGGGACCGAGCGACGACGAAACCGCCCGCAACGAGCGCAACGGCGGTCTCGCGCCCGAACTGCGGAACATTCTCTGCCTCTACACGCTGAACCGCGCGCAGGCCGAGGCGTTGAACACGCGCCTCGGGCTGCTGCACGTGATGGCCGCCACGGCGTATGCGGACGCCGCGCCGACCGCGTTTCCGAGCCTGCACTACAGCAAGGACCGCGCATACGGCGACGGCACGGTGCCGAATGCGTCAGACGGGCTCGACCCCAACGCCTCCTTCTGCGTGGCGACGCTCGTCACGAACGCCATGCGCTTCGCGGCGGTAAATCCGATGACCGACCTAGGGCGCACCGTCTACCAGGCCTGCGGGCAAGAGCTGATGAACACGAAGAACTGGGGCGAATCCTACAACGAAAGCGAAGTCCGCGCCGAAGTCGCGGCGAAGGGCGGGCCGCTGCTGGCGTTCGGGCTGGGCGACGCGGCGTCGATCGTCGGCAAGGCGGACGCGGGTCTGGAAGGCGTTCCGTACGCGACGTTCGTCCAGAAGCGCTACTACTCGCGCTACATCCTTCTTTTCCGGCTCAAGACGATCGGCGCCGGTTCGGTCTCGCACGTGCTGCCGGAGTTCGCGGGCGTGCTGGACTGCGAGGGCAACACCGTTCGCGCGGCCCGCCACGTCATCGACAACATGTGAGGACGATTCCGATGAAATCACACCCGAACCGCGGCTTCACGCTGATCGAACTGATACTCGTCGTGGCCGTAATAGCGATCGTGTCCACGATAGCCGTCGGCAAGTTCTCCGATCTGCGCAAGACGGCGGCGAGGCGCACGAACGTGGCGAACATCAAGAACATCACGCGGACAATCAACACCGAGATCGCCCGGCTCGAGGGCGACTCGCAGAAAGGAATGTTCGCGTACGCGGAATCCCTCGTGGACTCCGCCGTTGGCGGCGGCGACCCGCGCGGAGCCGAAGGCACGTTCGCCGTCCGCGATTCGTGGTACGACGCCAGCGGCGGCGTCATTCCCGGAATATACTGCGGAATCAAGACGACGACCGCCGTCAGCAACGCGGCAGGCGTCGGGACGGGCGCAATCGCCGCCATCTCGGACGCCCACGATGCCAACGTCGGGCTGGAGCCGCTTGCCAAGGCGACGACTTCGCGCGGAAAGACGACCCCTGCGAAGCTCTGCATGTACTACCTGACCGAAGCCGACGTGTCCGCGCTCAGCGAGGCGGGCGTGAGCATAGTCTCGCGCCACAACTACTCAAACGGACAGGCAACGAGCGTGCTCAACTGGAGTTCGAGCGTCTACTGCACGCAGATGGGGCTTCACTCGACGGGCGGCGGGCCGGGAATGCGCCCCGACCTTTCCGCATGCTATCCGGTGGTTCTCACCAATGGATCCGCCGTGGCGGTGCTGAATCCCGCGGCGTGCGAGACGATATACCGCGATCTGGGGCTCGACTACGCCTCGACGTACAACGTGGACGGCCTCGACGCGAACAACCCGGCCACGTACTACTCGAAGGGCATCTGCTGCAAGCTGTACGCCTTCGGCCTCGGCCGCGACTGCGAGGCGACGACCAGGTTCTTCGAGAACGCGCCGCGCTGCCCGACGCTCGACAAGACGCGCTACCGCAACTACATTCTCCTGTTCAAGCAGAACTCCGGCCTCGGAAACAGCGGAACGGCAGTCTCGTTCGTCGGCGTCATCGACCCTGCGGGGAACACGGCGAAACAGGCGCAGTACGAATCCGACTGGGCGTCGTAAAGGCTACCAGTCGCGTTCGTTGGGCGAAAGCGGCACCTTGCGCATGCGGGCTTTTTTCTCCGCCTCGTGCTCGTTGCTGCGCTCAAGCGCCCTGCGTATGAGAGCCTCGGCAGCCTTTTCGTCAGGCGAATCCTCTTCTTTGGCGGGCTGCTCCTTCGCCTCTTGCTCCTTCTGTTCCTGTTCCTCCGGCTGCTGCTCCGGCGGCGGCTCGTCCTTGTTCTCGTCCTGGTCCTGTTTCTGCTGCTGCTGCTGATCCTGCTGCTGCTGCTTGTCTTGGTTTTGGTTTTGGTTTTGCTGCTGCTGTTGCTGGCTTCCCTGCTTCTGCTCCGGCGGGAGCAGTTCGCGGATGCGTTCGATTTTATGCACGGCGTCGAGCTGGTCTGGCGGCACAGGCTCTTTTACACATGCTGCCTGAAGTTTTTCAACGGCTGCGGCAAGCGCCGCGACTTCGGCCTGCTGCTCCTTGGTGAACGGAGGCATGTTCGTGTTGGACTGCGCCTGCTGCTCATACTGCGCCGCCCACGACGGAAAGCGTGCGCGGAATGCGCGAGTGTGGTCGTACGCATCCTTCTGCCAGTCGAAGCCGTCCGTGCGCTTGGCGTCGATGTAGGCGTTCGTCTGCATCAGCAGATCCGCCGCCGCAAGTCGGCGCGGATCGGCCGCAATGAGTCCGCATCTGTCGCGCACGCGGTTCAGTCCGGCGAGAACCAGCGTCTGGTCTTCGGTTTTGGCTTCCTTCGCGAGAGCTTCCTGCTTCTTCGCGATTTCCTGCATGGCGTTTCCGATTTCCTGCGCCACGCGCACCGTGTAGGGAGGTTCGTTGCTCGACGCGGGGACGTCCTGGGCGCACAGCCGCTGCGTCCATTCCGGGAACTTCGCGCCGAAGATCGCGGAAAACTCCAGCGCCTCCTGCTGCCAGTCGCGTCCGTTCGCCGTCTCCGCGCGCGTGACGGCGTTCGACTGCGCCTGAATGCCCTCCGCGAGCGCGTCCGGCGCATCGAGCATTCCTTTCCAGTACCGGTGGAACGCCGACTCCGACTTCGACAGGCTCTCCGCCGCGTCCGCCGAAAGGTCCGCCAGCCTGTCCGCCGCGAGCAGCGTGGCGTCTCTTGCGGCCTCCACGTCGCCGACGATCTCTGCGGCCTGCTGTTCGTTCGTGACAGTCTCCAGCACCTGCCGCTTGAGAGGAATCAACGCGTCGGCCAGACGTTCGGCGCGTTTCGCGAGCGCCTCGCTTTTGGAGATCGCCACGCCCGCTTCGTTCGTCAGCACGCCGGACTGCTCGCGCAGCAGCGCGAGCGCCTCCCGCGCGGCCTCAGCCATCTGGGCGCGGGGATCGCGTCCTTTCGCCTTCGCAAGCACTTCTTCGACGTGAAGATTTTCCCGCAGTTCCTTCAGGCCGGACACCGCCCGCGAGAAGTTGCGGTTCGCCCTTGGATCGTCCGGCGCGGCGCGGAGTGCGCGCTGCATCGCCCACGCGCTCTCGTCGGCCGCCGCTGACGCTCTGCGCAGCGGCTCCAGCGCGGCGCCGTCGGCGTGGACGCTCTGCGCGTCCTTCGCTTTCGCAAGTTCGGCGACGCGGTCTGCGTGTCGGATCGCGCCGACGATCTCGGCCGCCCGCGCACCGTGCGTCCTGCTGAGCATGAGCGTCTTGAGCGTGGCGAGCGCGTTCGTGGCATCGCCCGCGCGGTAGTACTCGACGCCCTTGTTCCATATCTCGCCGTCGGTGAGCTGCACGGCATTCGTCTCTGCGGCGCGGATGCCGCAACACGCGGCCAACAAGGCGAGCGCGGCGCCGGCTGCGCGGGTTCTGCTTCCGGCGAACCGTCCGCGGGACAGAGCGCCGGCAAGCAGCACGAGCAGGATGCCGGGCACGAGGAACAGTCCGAAGCGTTCCGTCGCGCGAAGTTCTTCTTCTTCCGCGAGGTCTTCTTCCGCGACCTGCCGAAGGAAGCGGCGGTAGATGGCGCCGAGGGTCGTCTCGGCCGTGCCCGCCGTGGCGAGCGGAACGTAGCGCCCGCCGCTCGCGGAGGCGATCATCTCGAGCGTCTTGTTTTCAAGGCGGGTGCGCACGGTCTTGCCCTGATATGTCTGCGAGCCGCTTCCGGATGCGTCCGGGAGGGTGCTGTCCACCTTGTCGTCGCCGAGGCCGACGGTGAAGACCGGCACCCGGCGCTTTTTCGCGTCGCGCGCCGCGTCGAGCGCGCCGCCGCGCAGGTCGCCTCCGTCGGAAATGAGAATCACCGCGTTGTGTTCGTCCTTCGCCGGGTCGAGCGCGGCGAGGGAGGTGCGTATCGCGCCGCCAAGATCCGTTTCGCCGCGAGGTGCGGATTCGGTGGTCACGCCTTCGAGGGCGCTGCGGAGGAAAGCATGGTCGGAGGTGAGCGGACACAGCAGTTCGCCCGTGCGCCTGAACGCGACGAGCGCGCAGCGGTCGCCCTCGAGTGAATCGATGAGGTCGGCGACGTCCGCCTTCGCCCGCTCGAGGCGGTTCGGGCGCACGTCCGCCGCGAGCATCGAGCGCGACACGTCGAGCGCCACCACGACGTTGCGCGAACGCGCCTGCATTTGCTGCGCGGACTGTCCCCATTGCGGGCGCGAAGCCGCGAACAGCACGAGCGCGAGCCCGGAAAGAAGCAGCGTGGCCTGAAGACCGAACAAACGCGGGCTGCGCGGCAGCAGCCTGGACTGCAGCGCGGGCGCGACGAACGCCGCGATCCGCCTGTCGGCGCGGGCGCGGAGAAACGCCCACAGCGCCCCGGCCACCGGCACCGACGCCACGAGAACAAGCATCCAAGGATATACGAATTTCATGCAAGCCTCCGGGAAGCAGCCATCTGGAGCGAAACGGCCAGCAGCACGAGAAACGCGCCGGACAGCAGAAACGGCGGAAAATATTCGTTCCAGCGCTGGTAGACCGTGCGGTCGAGCGTGGTTTTTTCCAGCGAATCGATTTCTTCGAGCGCGGACTTCAGGCCGTCCGCGTCGCGCACGCCGAAGTAGCGCCCGCCCGTCTTCGCCGCTATCGACTTCAGCTGCGATTCGTCGAAGGACATGTCCGCGTACTGTATTGCGGATCGGCCGAATATGTCGCGCACTCTGAACGGCGTGCGGCGGGAGTTCGTGCCGACGCCTATGGTGTACACGCGGATGCCGAGTTTCGCGGCGGCGGCGGCGGCGGCGTCAGGCTCGACCGCGCCCGTGTTGGAAACGCCGTCCGAAAGGAGGATGACGATCTTCGACTTGAGGTCGGCGTCCTTGACGCGGGCGAGCGCGGTGGCGAGTCCGTCGCCTATCGCGGTGAGCGTCTCTTCCTGGTCCACGGGACGCCCCTGCGCGTCGTAGGCGACGCTAGGCACGCTCACGCCCTTCAAGACGTGCAGAAGCGCTTCGTGGTCGGCGGTGAGCGGCGCGCGCGTGGCGGCGTATCCGCCGAACGTGACGAGCCCGATGAGGTCGTCGGGGCGCGCTTCGACGAACCTGGCGAACATCTCCTTCACCACGTCTAGGCGCGTCTTCTCCGTGGACGAGCCGCGCGGCGTGAGGTCGAGGGCTTCCATCGAGCCGGACACGTCCGCCGTCATCGCGATCGCTATCGCGTCCACGCTGCGCGAGGAGCGGGCGAGGGCGCTGCGCGGTCTTGCCGCCGCCACGACGAGAAGCGCCGCTCCGGCGAGGAAAAGCCACGGGGCGAAGTTGGCGAGGCGCGCGCGCCATCCGGCGGTCTTCGCTGGAAGACGGCGCACGGGCGCGAATTTGATGCCGGAACGGCGTCCGCGCCGGAGCATCCGCCACGCCGCGAGCGCGAACGGCGCGAACAGCAGGAAACACAAAGGCCATGCGAAGTTGAAGCTCATTTTCCCGCCACCTTCTTTTCTTTCGGCTGCGCGGCGTCCGCCGTGAGATAGCCCTTCGCCTTGGACGTCGCCCCGTCCGCCATTTCGGGCGTCGCCTCGAGTCCGGCGAACTTCACGAGGTCGGCGGATTCGAGAAACGCCTTGAGCTCGGCGACGGAAGCCCGCGAAAACGCCTCGTTGCCGCCCGCCGCCCGCAGAAACTCGTCCGTCGTGAGGTTCGGAGCGCGGATGCCGTACTGCCGTTCGATGTAGCGGCGCACGACCATCGTCAGCTCGACGTAGAAGTCCTTGTAGAAGCCGCGGCCTGGCAGGCCTTTCTTCAACAGTTTGTCGAGCTCGTACATCGCCCGCTCTATCGGGCTCATGCGATGGACGCGCACGGCGAGGCGGATCTTGCGGAAAATGAAATATGCGGCGGCGAGGACGAGCAGCGCACCAGCCAGCGCGGCGGCGCAAATGCCGACGAGTTTCCATGAAAGCGGCGGCAGGTCCTTTGACGGATCGACCTCCATCGCGCCGGAAACGTCATCGCGGGCGGCGGGCGGATCAAACAGTACGGGCGCCGTGGCGAATAAACCGTCGCCGGCCTGTACCGCGAACGGCGCAAGGCGGTAGCGGCGGGCGAACGGCTCCGGCTCGAGACGCCAGCGCGTGACTGATGTCGTCTTGCCGTCTTTGTCCGTTATCGGTTCCTCGGCAAAGTCCTCGGCCACCGAGAATCCCTGGAATCTGTCGCGCAGGTCGGGCAGCACGACCTTTTCGCCGGGAGGCGAGACGACCGTGAAAGTGACGTAGAAGTCGCGGGCGGGATCGACCGTGCGCGGCGTGGCGTCCACGGTAATGGTCACGCCGTCACGCGAGAGATCGGCCACCTGCTCGGCGGCGAGCGCGAACGCGGCGCCGCAGACGGCGAAAAGAATCCAAAGCCGTTTCATCGTTTGCTGGCCCTCCGCTTGAAAAGCGCCCGGATCGACTGGATGTAGGGTTTGTCCGTCGCAACTGGCACGTTGTCGATTCCGTTCCGGGCGAGGAAGCGGTCGCGCTCTTCCACCTCTTTGCGCGCGGCGTCGGCGAATGCGCGGCGGACTCCAGCGTCGGCGGTGTCCACGAGCAGCAGTTCGCCGGTCTCGGGATCTTCGAGTTCGGCAAGGCCGGCGAGAGGAAGCTCGCTCTCGGCGGGATCGCTCACGGTAATGGCGATCACGTCGTGGTGCCGCGCCGTGACGCGAAGTTCCTTCTCATATCCGGCGGACAGGAAATCGCTAACGAGGAAAACCACGGCGCGGCGCTTCTGCACGCCGTTCAGGAACTTCAGCGCGCCAGCGATGTCCGTGCCGCCGGTGGCGTCGTCCTCGGCGGCCAGCACTTCGCGGACGAGACGCATCACGCTTTGGCGTCCCTTGCGCGGCGGGATGTACTTCACGATCTTGTCGGAGAAGAGGACGAGGCCGATCTTGTCCTGGTTGCGTATCGCGGTGAGGGCGAGAAGACTTGCGACTTCGGCGGACAGCTCCGCCTTCGAGCGCGTCGCGCTGCCGTATGCCTGCGAACCGCTCACGTCCACGAGGAAGAGAACCGTCAGTTCGCGCTCTTCGCTGAAACGCTTGATGTACGGTGTGCCGGTGCGGGCGGTCACGTTCCAATCTATTGAGCGCACGTCGTCGCCGGCCACGTATGGGCGCACCTCGTCGAATTCGACGCCCTGCCCCTTGAACGTAGAATGGTAGTCTCCGCTCAACTGGTCGTCGATGAGGCGGTTGGTGAGAATTCGTATCTTTCCCACCTTCGCCATAAGCTCTTTAACGTCTATCGCCATCAATGTCCTCGGTTTCCGAGCGCACAGTCCGCCCGAACAAGATGCATATATTCTATCACAATCACGCACATTTGTCGCTTCAATTCGGGAAATGTTCCTGTAAGATACGCGTTGTCCCCAATACGACGGGCACCTCCGCCGCACCTGCAGCAAGCGCCACGACCAACACATATAAGACGTGCGCATCATACAAAAATCCTCGCCCTTGCGGACGAGGATTCGGCTATAGCAGCATTTAACGGATATCAGTTCTGCCGAGCGGCGGAACTTTCCGACGTAAACTGCGGGCGGCGCCCCTTGTAGAACCACATCATTATAGGCGTTGCCACGAACACGGACGAATACGTACCGGCGATGACGCCGATGAGCATCGTAAGCGCGAAATCGAAAATCGAGCCGTCGCCGAACGCGAAGAGCGCCAGCACCGCGAAGAACGTTGTAAGCGAGGTGATTACCGTGCGGCTGAGACACTCGTTGAGCGCGCGGTTGCAGAGATCCTTGAAGTTGCTCTTCTGGTCGCGGCGCAAGTCCTCGCGGATACGGTCGAACACCACGATCGTGTCATTCACCGAGTAGCCGATGATCGTAAGCAGCGCCGTGATAACTAGCAACGAAACCTGGCGCCCGCAGAGAGAAAAGAGGCCGAGCGAGATGAGCGCGTCGTGCGCAAGAGCCACGAGCGCACCGAGGCCGAACCCGAACTCGAAGCGGAAGGCAACGTAGATGAGAATTGCGCAGAGCGAGAGCAGCACGGCCCACGTGCCGGACTTCTTGAGGTCGGACCCCACGACCGAGCCAACTTCCGTCGCATCGCGAATTTGAATGTTCGCCTTCGGGAATGCGGCCTGCAGCAACTTCGTCACGTGCCCGGCAACATCGGTCACGCCCTTGTCCTTCGCGTTGTCGGAGGTATAGCCCGTCTTGACAAGAAGCTTGGAATCGCCCTGCGTCTGGATCACGGTCGCGTTGTCGAACGGATTGAGCACCTTGCGGACGTCGGAATCCGAAGGACGGTTCGCCGCATCCACGTCGAACACTATCGAAGTGCCGCCGGTGAGATCCACCGCGAGGACTGACGCCGGTTTCACGACGGCACGGATGCCGAATATGGCAACCGTCAGCACCACCAGCACGAGGGAGGCCATGGATGCGACCTTGCCGAGCTTGACGAAATCCACGTTCGGAACCTTCTTGAAGATATTGAGCATCTTGAAGGGTTTCATGGATTCCGGTTTCGTGGTCTTCTCGAAAACAAGACGGGTGACGACAACCGCCGTGAACATTGAAATAAGAACGCCGGCGGTAAGAGTGATCGCGAAGCCGCGCACCGGACCAGTGCCCACGATGAACAGGATCACGCCCGTCACGATCGTGGTGATGTTCGAGTCGAGAATCGCGGTGAAGGCACGACCGTAGCCGTTCTTGATCGCCGAGCCGACGGACACCTTGTTCTGGAATTCCTCGCGAATACGCTCGAAAATGATGACATTCGCGTCAACCGCCATGCCTAGCGTGAGGACGATGCCCGCGATGCCGGGCATCGTGAGCACCGGCAGCTGCAGCGAACCGGAAGCGCCCATCGAGGCGTCTTTCGCGAACACGCCGAGGACGTTGGCCACAAGCACGAGCGCGGCAGGCAGCAACACGATGTCGAGGAAAAGCGCGATGTCGGCCACGAAGCCGGCGTACCAGTAGTACATGAACATAAACAGGGCGACGAGCGCGAAGCCCAGCCCGGCGGCTATGAGACCCGCCTGCTTGGCGTCTTCGCCGACTGTAGGCGAGACGGATTCCTCGGCGAGCATCTTGAGCGGCACGGGAAGCGCGCCAGCGTTCAAATCGTTCGCAAGACGCTGCGCCTCGGCAATGGAGAAACTGCCGGAAATCTGGCCGCTCGTGCTGATCTCGCTCTGCAGAACTGGAGCAGAAACGAGCGTGCCGTCAAGCACGATGGCGAGCTCGCGGCCGCGGTCGGAATCGTTTCGTGCGCCATGCGCGATATAATTGCGCGTAAGTTGCGACATGAGACGCCCGCCCTTGCTGTTGAGCTTGAACGCCACGACGGGACGGCCGACCTGGTCGCGGTCCACGCGGGCAGAGACGAGATACTCGCCCGTCAGTTCCGTCTTGCGGCTCACATAGTTCGGTGTGTAGGAACCTTCCTTGGTCTTCTCCAGCATGAACTGATAGCCCTGCGGCGGATTGCCGAACGCGCTCAGCCGGCTCTGATAGCCGGGCTTGCGGGCGATTTCATCATAGTTCGATGCGCGGCTGAAACCCTCGCCCGTCGAACTGGCCACATACCCTTCGGGCACCGCGCCGGAGGCAAGAAGCTTGTTGGCAAGCTGCTGGTTGTTGCGGTGCGTAAGGCGGAACTCCAGAAACGAGGCGCTCTGAAGGGAACGCTTGGCCTCGGCGCGGGTCTTGTCGTCGATGCCGGGCAGCTGCACGAGCAGCCGATGCCCCTTCATCCCTTGAATTACTGGCTCGTTCATGCCCATGCCGTCCACGCGGCGGCGGACGACTTGAATGATGCGCTCGTCGCTGCCGTTGAGTGCGTCGTTGATCCTGCGCTGGACTTCCGCCGTATCGTTCGTATCGGCGACCTGCGCGAGAATAGACTCGCGCAGCGCGGCCTCGTCGACACCCAGCGTGAAGGACGTACCGCCCTTCAAATCCAACCCCAGACGTATCTTTTCGCCCAGCGGAGTTGTCACGCAGACAGAGAACACCGCAATGACCAGCAGAGCCAGCCATTTCCACATCGTTGCTCGTGTAGAAGTATCAGAACTCATTTTTTACCTCTTTAACCTTCCTTTGAAAACGGAAAAATAAGTATAGCACATCGTGGCAAGACTGGCAAGTGGGAAAAATGCAACCGTTCAAATGGGGCAACGCACGTCGCCAATGTCGCGCGCATCACACGCCAGCATAACGAGTCGATCGACGCCAAACGCCGCGCCGCCGGATGGCGGCATACGCGAAAGCGCGTCAAGGAAATCCTCGTCGATCGGATATTCTGCCTCGCCCAATGCACGGCGTTCTTTGCGTGCGGCATCGAACCGTCTGCGCTGTTCGGCGGAATCGGTCAATTCAGTGAATGCATTGGCCAGTTCCAGACCGTCGATATAAAGTTCCCACCGCTCCGCCACGCGCAGGTCGTCCGCCTTCAGGCGCGAAAGCGACGCCGCCGGCGCAGGATAGTCCACGAGAAACACCGGTCCTTCGGGCATGTTCGGCTCTATCTTTGCGGCCATGTCGAAATCGAACCGATCGGCATCCCAGCACGCCACAGGATCCCATCCGGCAAGCGAAATGTACGCATCGCGCACGGAAATACGACGGAACGGACGCGGCAACCCAGGCAAGATAGCGCATGCGAGGGACTCCGCATCGTCTGCAATGCGCATGTAATCGGCGTTGGCACGGTACCATTCCAGCATGGTGAACTCTGGACTGTGCCTTCGTCCACATTCACCCTCGCGGAAACATGGCCCGATCTGGTAGATTCGCTCCATTCCGGCGGCAAGCAGCTTCTTCATCTGCAATTCCGGGGAAGCTCGCAGGAACCAGTTCCCGCTCGCCGGGCAGTCGATGTGCGGTTCGGGCGCAGGCGCGGGAATACGCACCGGCGTCTCGACCTCCACGAAACCGCGTCCATCAAAAAACACACGAAGCTCGCGCAATACGCGCGAACGCTCCGCGATGAAGCCAAGGTTCATCTCACTCCCACTCGATCGTTGCGGGCGGCTTGGACGAGATGTCGTACACAACACGGTTGATGCCGCGCACCTCGTTGATGATGCGGTTGGACATACGCGCAAGGACGTCGTAGGGAATGCGCGTCCAGTCCGCCGTCATAGCGTCTATGGAATTGACACTGCGTATGGCGCAAGTGTACTCGTAAGTGCGCTGATCGCCCATCACACCTACAGAGCGACATGGCAGCAACACCGCGAACGTCTGCCAGATAGTCTTGTAGTCGGGCAGCTTGCGTATCTCCTCTTGCACGCGCACGTCGGCGAGCTGCAGCAGCCGCACCTTCTCCTCGGTCACCTCACCGAGAATGCGCACTCCGAGGCCGGGACCTGGAAACGGCTGACGGTCAAGAAGTTCGTCGGCCATGCCAAGCACGCGGCCCACGGCGCGAACTTCGTCCTTGAACAGTTCCCGAAGCGGCTCCACCAGTTCAAATTTGAGGTCGTCCGGCAGCCCGCCGACATTGTGATGACTCTTTATCGTCTGACTCGGACCCTTGCGCGGACTGCGGCTCTCGATCACGTCGGGGTAGATAGTCCCCTGCCCGAGATAGCGGCAATGGCGAAAGCGGCGCGCCTCCTCCGCGAACACGTCAATAAAATTCTTCCCGATCGCCTTGCGCTTCGCCTCTGGCTCGTCGAGGCCCTTCAGCGCGTCGTAGAAGCGCTGTTCGGCGTGTACAACCGTAAGGTCAAGACCAAGGTTCTTCCTAAACATCTCCTCCACCTGCTCCGCCTCGCGCCAGCGCAGGAGACCGTTATCGACAAAGATACAGTGGAGGCGCCGGCCGATCGCCTTGTTTAGCAGCACGGCCACCACGGAGGAGTCGACACCACCGGAAAGTCCGAGCACCACCTCGTCATCGCCGATCTGCTCGCGCAGTCGTGCCACCGTGTCCTCCACCCACGTCGTGAGCTTCCAGCTGCGCGCGCAGCCGCACACCTTGAACACGAAGTTGGCAAGAATGTCCGAGCCGTACTGCGTGTGCACCACTTCCGGGTGGAACTGAAGCGCATACAGACGCCTGGAGTTGTCGAACATCGCGGCGAAGGGACACGTGGCGGACACCGCGCCGCGTTCAAAGTTCGCGGGGATGGCCTCCACGCGGTCGCCGTGGCTCATCCACGCCGTGATCGTGGAGGGAATTCCATCGAACAGCGGGTTGCCGGGCATTACCTCGATCGGCATCTTCCCGTATTCGCGCTCGGCGCCCGGCACGACCTTTCCGCCGAGCATCTGGCTCATGAGCTGCATTCCGTAGCAGATGCCGAGCACGGGCACGCCCATTTCGAAGATCGCGGAATCGACCGCGGGCGCACCCTCCTCGAACACGCTGTTCGGCCCGCCCGAAAGGATTATGCCGGAGGGCGGATGCGCCGCAAGGTCGGCGGCGGACGTATCGCACCGCAGTATCTCCGCGTACACCTCGCGTTCGCGGATGCGGCGGGCGATGAGCTGCGTGTACTGCGAACCATAATCGAGAATCGCAATCCACTGTTCCTGGGATGGAAGTTCCTGGTCGTTCATGGGCGCAAGTATATCAAAAAACGGCAGACGTGTCATTGCCCGCGAACACGCCCGTCCCTAGACTTCTGCGAACGCGGCAAAAGCGAACACCGCGACACCGCTTGATTTCAACGCAGACATTGACATACGCGATCTCCTATTCCGCGAAAATCATGCCGTGAGATACGGCATGGCACCGACCCGTGGCGTCAAGCCCTGAGAGACAAAAGCTCCTCGCGCAGGAATTTGCAGGCGAGCGCGGTCGAACGGCCAGACGGGTCTAGCGCGGGCGAGAGTTCGACGTTGTCCAAGGCGACCACGTCAAGGCGTTCGCAAATGAGACGCGCGTCGGCGACAAGGCGCGTGTAGGAAAGTCCGCCCGCCTCCTGCGTCCCCGTGCCGGGGAACTCGGACGGATCGAGCACGTCCATGTCGATAGTGAGGTATACCGGCGTTTCCGGGCCGATCCGGTCGATAACGGCGGGAAGCGTCGTGTCGGTGAACAGCTCCGTCGTCACGTGCCCGTCGAGCATGAACTGCCGTTCGCCGCGTGTGCCGGAGCGGATTCCGAACTGGAAGATGCGTCCGTCGCCGAGGATGTCGTGGCAGCGGCGCAAAACGCACGCATGGGAAAGCCTCACGCCGAGATAGTCCTCTCGCAGGTCGGCGTGCGCGTCGAAGTGGACGACGGCGAGATCCGGATGGCGTTTCGCGGCGGCGCGGACGGCGCCCAGCGTCACGAGATGTTCGCCGCCGAGGAGAAATGGAACCTTTCCGGCGTCAAGGATTTCCGCCGCGCGCGCCTCGA
>JAFPNP010000068.1 GCA_017411125.1 Kiritimatiellia bacterium | reverse complement strand
GCGTTCGTCAATCCAGCCGACGCCAGCCGCGCACGTGAAAACAGATGCTGCGAATGATACCGATAGAATGCGCTTAAACGCACCGAAAACGCCGCCTGCGCGGCTTTCAGCGGCTATATGCGGGGGGGGGGGGGTAATTCTAGGCAAGCACTCCACGCGCGTCATTTGCGCGTTCATTTCGGCGCGTGGGGACACGCGCCCTCCCATGCTGCGGATGTCGTGGAGGTTTAACGCCATGGGAATTATGCTTTTTACGCCATCTCTGCCTGAAGCTTCTTGACCTGCGCAAGCGTGAGGCCAGTACATTCGGCAATCTCTTTCAGCATGAGCTTCCCATTGGCAAGCAACCGCTTCGCCGTCGCGAACATTGTCTCGCGCTTGCCCTCGGCCTTGCCCTCGACAATACCCTCGGCCTTGCCTACGACCTTGCCTTCGGCCGCACGGCGATTTCCAAATTCTTCCATTGCCTTGCACATATAGCGCCTCCCTTCTTCTGAATTCTTGAACTTGCTAACTTGTCTCTTGAGAACGTCGAAATGCATCTCCGCCGCGTCGCGGCAAAGCAAATCATGCACCAACTTGCCTATCTCGGTCTCGCTTCGCGTCGCGCCGTTTACATAGACGATGTGCGTCCCGTCGTTTAGGCTGTCACCAGACGCTCGCTCTGTTCGATCATAGACATACAATTCCTGTCCGCGTTTCATCACGTCATTCTCGGTGATGAAGATGACGTAAGTGTCGCGCAGCGCACCGAAGTCCTCGCCGGAATCAAGTGCGTTCGCGTCCATCAGCGAGGAGTTGTACCGCGCCCGCCTCGGCTCCGCGCCGTGGTCGGAGCGCTGGATTTCTATGTCGTATTCCCTGCCTTTGGAATCCCTTGCGAACACGTCGAAACGAACGCCGCGCCCCTGAAGGCTCTTGATCGGGTACTCGGTCTGCGACGTGACAACCTTCAAGTCCTTCTTGCCTAGTATGATACGCAGCATCAGCTCTATGCACTCCGGCGCGTTCTCAAGGCACTTCGACATGAAGTCGTCATCCATGAGCCGGAAGTCTTCGAGCAAGGCAAGGCACTCCGGATCCATCACGTATGCAGAACGCCCTGCCCTCGCCTTTCGGGCGACGGTCTTGACCGCTTTCCGCGCTTCGCTGTGCATACGCTTTTTCATGTCGTTATTCCGATTTTCGCTCAAAAGGGCAACGCCCCAGAGCGAACATGGCTCAATTATATCACAAATATCCGCCTTGTGGAAAAATCGCAAAAACTTTTTTCAATGGATGCCGTCCTGGCGGATTCCGTGCTATAATAACGCCCTTGACGGGAAAGAACGAAGAGGGAACGAAATGGGCAGATTCTGCGGCAGAAACGCGCTCGCGGCAAACGAGAACCGCGACACGGGCCTTGGCGCGTCCAAGGCGTACAAATGGGCGCTCGTCGCGCTGCTTTCGTGCGCTTTCTTCTTTCATCAGGCGGACAGGGCGCTTTTCGGGCTTTTGACGATTCCGATACAGAAGGACATCGGACTTTCCGACGTCCAGGTGGGCTGGATAAACACGACGCTTTCCTGGACGCTTGCCGCGATGACCGTGGTCGCCGGATTCATGGGCGACAGGTTCTCGCGCAAATGGATCATAACGCTTTCGCTCGTCGCATGGTCGCTGACGACGGTCTGCATGGGATTCGTGGGAGGATTCGCGGGCGCGCTCTTCTTCCGCTCGATAGCGACCGGAGTGGGCGAAAGCTTCTACGCGCCCAGCGCGTACGCGCTCATCGCCGTCCACCACGACGAGACGCGCTCCACCGCGCTTTCCATACACCAGGCCGCGCTGTACTTCGGGCTGATGGTCTCCGGGCTTGCCGTCGCCGCCGCGCTCGGATGGTTCGGCTCGTGGCGCGGCGTGTTCATCGCGTTCGGCGCGGCGGGATGCGCGTTGGGCGTTCTTTTCGCGTGGGCGCTGCGGGATGGCGGCGCGGTCGGCCGCGGCAAGGCGCAGCCATCCCGCGCATCGCGCCCGCCGCTTCTTTCCGACGGTCTCCGCGCCTATTTCTGCAATCCGTCGGCATTGTGCGCGACGGCGGGGTTCGTGGCGATCGTGTTCGCGAACAACGCCTATCTGTTCTGGGCGCCGAAGTTCGCCGCCGAGAAGTTCGCCGTCGGCGTGGGCGAAGCCGGCAAGGGCGTCATGCTGTGGCATCACCTTTTCGCGTTCGCGGCGATTCTCGCCGGGGGCGTCGTCACCGACCGTTTCGTGAAGCGCCATCCTCGTTTCCGGCTTGGCTTCCAGGCCGTTTCGCTTCTATGCGGCGCGCCGGCGCTGCTGTCGATCGGCATGGCGCCGTCGTTCGCGACGCTGCTCGTCGCCGCGTCCGCATACGGCGTGTTCCGGGGATTTTTCGAGGTGAACACCCACGCCTCTCTCTTCGACGTGGTGGCGCCGGAACACCGCTCGACGGCGGTCGGGCTGCTGAACATGATCGCGTTCTTCTTCGGCGGGCTTTCCGGCGTCGCGATGGGGGCGCTGTCGCAGCGATGGGGCGTTCGCGGCTTCGAGGCCGGCTTCGCCGTGATGGCGGCGGCGTACCTCGCCGGCGCGGCGCTTATGGCGTTCAGCTTTTTCTTCACGTTCAAAAAGGACAGGGTTGCGCAATGAAGATAACAGAAGTCAAGACGATCGCAGCGGACTGCTTCAGGACCAACTGGGCGTTCGTGAAAGTTTCCACCGACGAAGGCATCCACGGAATCGGCGAAGGCACTCTGGAGTACAAGGAGAACGCGCTTGCGGGCGCGATCGCAGATGTCGAACACGCGCTCGTCGGCAAAGATCCGTTCGACACGGAGTGGATATTCCACCAAAACTACCGCGACGCCTATTGGCGCGGCGGGCCGGTTTTGATGTCCGCGCTGTCAGCCATAGACATGGCTCTGTGGGACGTCAAGGGCAAAGCGCTCGGTCTTCCCGTATGGAAATTGATCGGCGGAAAATGCCGCGACGGGGTGCCGTGCTACGCCAACTGCTGGTTTTCCGGGGCGAAAGAGCCGGAAGAGTTCGCCGCAAAAGCGGCGGCGGCGGTCGAGGCCGGTTTCAAAGGGCTAAAGTGGGATCCCTTCGGCAAGAACTACCGCCAGCTTCCGCCGGAGGACTTCAAGAAGGCGATGAAGTGCGTCGCCGCCGTCAAGGCGGCAACCGAAGGCAAGGCGGAAATACTCATAGAATGCCACGGCAGGTTCGACGTGCCCACGGCTTTGCGCATCTGCCACGCTTTGGAAGAGTTTTCGCCATACTGGGTGGAAGAACCGACGATCCCGGACACGATGCGCGCTCTGGCCGACGTCCGCTCGCGCGTGCGCACGCCCATCGCCTGCGGCGAGCGGCTCTACACGACGCAACAGATTCTGGACGCGATCGAGCTGCGCGCGGCGGACTACCTGCAGCCCGACTCGTCCCACGCCGGCGGCATCACAGGCATGAAGCAGATCGCCGCCATCTGCGACGCGCACCACATACCGTTCTGCGCGCACAATCCGTCCGGGCCCGTCGCCAACGCCGCAACGCTCGCGCTTGGCGTCTCGACGCCGGGCTACTGCATGCACGAAACGCTCTTCGACGACGTTCCGTGGCGCAAAGACGTGATTGACGAGGACGTGCGTTTTTCTGGTGGACTGATGTATCCCTCGGACCGTCCCGGCCTGGGCGTCGAAATCGACGAAGCCGCCGCCGCCGCGCATCCAAAGGCCGACCACTGGCTTCGCCACTACGAAGGAACGCTGACCGACATCCGCCCGCCGGACAGCGTGAAATACTACCACCCGTGAACGCGTCCTACCACACGGCCCGGCAGTAGATGCCGGATGGACAGGGGCGTCCCCTGCCCTCCAGGAGCATCTCGCCAGACTCCACTTTCGCCGACGGAAACGCCTGCGCGAGTATGTTTTCCGCCACCATGCAGGACAACCCCGGCGTATGCGACGAGAAAAGGACGAACCTCGGCCTGTCCGAGAGGACTCCTTTCACAAGCGTCAGCGTCTCTTGGAGGTCGCGCTCTATCTTGTACGTCTCGCCGCCCGCTCCCCGTCCGAACGTCGGCGGATCCAGTATTATTCCGTCGTAGCGCCGTTCGCGGCGGAACTCGCGGCGGAGAAACTTGTGTACGTCGTCCACGATCCACCGTATCGGGCGGTCCTGCAGACCGTTGAGCGCCGCATTGTCCCGCGCCCATTGCACCATGCCCTTCGAGGCGTCCAGATGGCAGACCTCCGCGCCGCCCTGCGCCGCCGCAAGCGTGCTGCCGCCGGAATACGCGAACAGGTTGAGCACGCTTGCGCCGCCGGAATGTTCGCGTATCCAGTCCCACTGCGCGCGCTGCTCGGGGAATATGCCGAGGTGGCCGAAGTCCGTGCCGGACAGTTTGAAACGTATTCCCGCCGTCTCTATCGTCCACTCGCGGGGAAGCGAACTGCGTCCGTGCCACTGGTTTCCGTCCTCGCGGTCGAACGTGGCCGTCGCCCGCGCCCAGTTCTCCGGACTGTCCGGGCGCCACATCGCCTGCGAACACGGGCGCACGAGCGTCACGCGCCCGAAGCGCTCGAATTTGCGTCCGTTCCCGGAATCGATCAACTCGTAGTCTTCTGCCATGTTCCAGATTCCATGTTTTTGCCGCTCAGCGATAGAACACCTTCCAGAGAAAAAGCCCCCGGGGAATCGCGGTGGGAACCCGCGCCGTGCGCGGTGCGCGGGCGTCGAGAAGCTCCGTCACGGTCTCGGGCCGCTCTTCGCCCCGGCCCACGCGCACGAGATATCCCACCATCGAGCGCACCTGCTTGTACAAAAAACCGTCGCCGCGCACGGCGAACGTTATCCGCGGTCCGGCCTTGTTCACCGTGAACGAGAACACGTTGCGCACGGTGGAGCCGATTTCCCGGCGGGGATTCGCCGCGAAGGGCGCGAAGTCGTGGCTGCCCACGAACCGCGAAGCCGCCTGCCGCATGGCCTCCACGTCGAGCGGTTTGTGCTGGAACGCCCAATACGGCGCAAGATGGGGAGGCAGTATCGGGCCGTTGTAAAGGAAGTAGCGGTATTCCTTCCCCTTTGCCGACTTCCTCGCGTCGAAGTCCGGCGCGGCGTAGGATGCGCGCATCACGCGGATGTCGTCCGGAAGACGCGAGTTCATCGCCCTGACGAGGTTTTCGGGAGGAATCGGCTTCGCCATGTCCACGTGGGCGACGAATCCCCTCGCATGCACTCCGGCGTCCGTGCGGCTCGACCCGAACGCGCGCACCGGCGCCCTGTCGAGGTAGGCGAGCACCTCTTCGAGCGTCTGCTGCACCGATGCCGCGTTCTCCTGATATTGGTATCCCGAATATGCGGTGCCGTCGTATGCTATGACGAGTTTGTAGCGCCGGCTCATTTCGCGGGCATCTCGGCAAGCAGCTTCTTGAGGTCCTGCACGCGGTCTTTGGACGCCACCAGCACGGAATCCCCTGTGGCGACGACCACGAGTCCGTCCACGCCGAGCGCGGCGATGCGTGGCCCTTCGCTTATGGCGACAGTATTGGATACGTCCAGCAGCGTGACGCCGCCCTTGGCGACGTTTCCGCGCCCGTCCGACGGCAGATGCCGTTCCGCCGCCGACCAGGTGCCGACGTCGTCCCAGCCGAACGCCCCGCGCGACACGAGGATGTTCTTCGCCTTCTCCATCACGGCGTAGTCGATGGAAATGCGGGGCAGCTGCGGGTAGAACTTCTCCATCACGGACGCGACGCGGTTTTTCCTGTCGGCCACGGCGGCTTCGAGTATCGCGAGCGCCGGCGCTCCGGCGAGAAGCGCGGCTTTCATCGTGGACACTTTCCACACGAACATTCCCGCGTTCCACACGTAACTCCCGGAAGCGACATACTTTGCGGCAGTCTTCGCGTCCGGCTTTTCGACGAAGCGGACGGCCCTGTGGAACGGCGTTCTCATGCGCAGCCCGGCCGGCTTCCCTACTTGTATGTAGCCGAAGCCCGTGGCGGGATGGTCCGGCTCCACGCCCATCGTCACGATGTCGTCGGAGGCGGCTGCCGCTCGCGCGGCGTCGACCAGCACCCGGCGGAACGCCTTGACGTCCTTCATTATCTGATCCGCGGTGAGGATCGCGGCCACGGAGTTCTCGCCGCCCATGCGCTCCACGACGCCGCAGGCGGTGGCGACGGCGGCGGCGGTGTCGCGCCGGCACGGTTCGGCGACGATGTTGGCTCGCGGCAGTTCTGGCAGTTCGCGGCGCGTCGCCTTCGCAAGTGAGGCCGCCGTCACCACGAGAATCCGCTCCGGCGGCACAAGGCCGTCCAGACGCTCCACCGCCTGGCGGATCAGCGATTTGCCGCCGAACACCTTGAGGAACTGCTTGGGGCGTTCGGGCGTGGAAAGCGGCCAGAAGCGCTCCCCGCTTCCGCCGGACAGAATGACTGCATAAAAATCCAAATTTTTCATGTTGTGCATTTTAGCATATATGCGCTGCACGCGCAAGTTGTCTTTACGTGAAGCGCATGAGTATGAGTTTCAGAAGGTCGTGCAGACGTATCGGCCAGAGGCGCGTGGGGCGGTCCGCTTTTATCGGGCGCGAGAGGAATTTCGGCATGTCCGGGAAGAAGGAGAGGCCCGTGGCTTCCTCCAGCTCGTTGATCGTGACTATCCCGTGGACGGGAAAGTCGCCGATGCGCGAGGTCTGCGGCAGCATGATCGCCAGCGTCCGCACGCCGTCGCCGTCTTGTGCGGCGATGAGCATGTAGTAATGTTCCGGCACGTCGATTGATGCATTTTCCAGAAGCGCGCGCTCGTTCGGCGCCGTGCGGGATATCGCGCCTACGATGACCCATATCTCGCCGTATCTGGCGGTCCACAGGTCGGCGATGAACAGTTCCAGTTCGCGCCACGGGCCGCGGTTGAGCGCGGGCCGCTGCGGGGCGATGTTCGTCATGAGAAACGTCTTGCGCTGTTCGTCCGGCCCGTATCTGGAGACTATCGCATGGTTTGGCACCATGTGGCCGCGATCGTAGCCGGAGCGTTCGTAGTCTTTCGCCGAAGGCGACGATGCTACGCTTCTGTCCTTCTGGAAGTTTGGACGTTTGATAGGCCCGAAACGGGCGTCTCGCGCAACGTGGTACGCGGCCCATACGGGGTGGCGGAGGGACGGCGACCACCCGACCGCGAACTCGCCGCGCCTAAGCATCACGATGTCCTTTGGCGCGGGATCGCCCGTGCGCACCGGCGCTCCGGCGAAGAAAACCTCGTTTGTCGGCGCAGGTTCGTCCGAGTCGTACACGGTGTCGTGCCCGGTCCAGCCGAGAGCGTCCGTGACGAACGCCGAACGGTCTCCGAAGTACCGCAGCGGCGCCGTGTAGAACGCGTCGTGCTCTTCTAGCCACTCGCGGGGGTGGCGCACGTACCAGTTGCCGACGGTGCAGCAGACGGCGAGCGCCAGCGCCATTACGGCGGACGATATGCGCGCCGTCAGGCGTCCCTTGCCCGCCGGCAGTTTCTTTTTGCCTTTTTTGCTGGCTTGTTTGGCCGGCTTGCTTTTCATGTGTCATGTTCCTTGGTGAGGTGGACGTATTCGTACGCCCGTTTCAGGGCGTCCGCGAACTCGCCGTAGGTAAAGGCGTCGGGAACGAGTTCAACGTGCGGATCCGGTATTATGGCGACGCGTGATCTGGGAATGTGGTGGCCGAAACGTTTGAACGTGCGGTCGTCCGGCACGATTATGGCGGCGGCGCGCCGCAGCGCGCGCAGCTCCTCGAAGCGGGCGATCGCGGTTCGCGGGCTTCTGAACATCCCGGACTTGAAAAACGGCCTGTGCATTTCCGCGATGAAAGGCGTGCGTCCCGCCGTCGCGAACCTGCTGATGGCGCAGGCCACCATCGCGCCGTCGTTTACGCCGTGGAGCATTCCGTATCCGCGCCTGGCGGCCAGCGCGACGCCCCGGAGAAACATCAAGACGCCCGTGAGGAAGCGGCGCAGCGAGGGCCGGCGCGGCGGGTTGTCCGTGAAAGGCACGATGCGCGGCACGGTGAAGACGCGGACGGAAGGGTTGAGGACCGATTTCAGCAGGGGCGACGTGCGTGGCGCGAGCAAGTCCACCATGCGCCCCTCCGCCAGCAGCGCGGACGAGGTGTCCTGTATGCGGAGAATCTC
>JAFPNP010000067.1 GCA_017411125.1 Kiritimatiellia bacterium | reverse complement strand
GGTATCGTAATAGCCATTTCTATTTGCGGCATGGACTTTTTTCTCAGGGCGCTCTTCCTCGCTGAACTTTCCCGTGATGTAGGCAGGGGCATCCCGCTTCATGAATCCGGCTATGCCCGTCTCCCCGGCAAGATCGGAGGTCTTGCCCAGCATGGTCATCCAGTCTCCATCTGCTTTTGCCGCCAACGAAGCGGCTGCGACAATCAATGTGCAAAGGATTTTTTTCATTTCACTTACAGCCTCTTGCCCCGATGCGGCTTCGTGGTCTGTCGTTTTTGTTCACTGTCGGCAACCATGGAATCAAAGCGGGATACGAACCTGCTTGTCAATTCCGATACGACGATTAGCAGGTACAAGAACGCATACACGATCACCATGCCGGCCACCATCAATACGATGCCTTGCCCTATCATTTCCGCTTCACTCCTCCTCCTTCCGCCGTGCCGGTCTGGAGCGGCTGAAGCACTCCCGCAGATAGCCGAGCAGCATCAAGTACGACACCTGGACGGTTTCGTTTGTAGGAGCGGTGCGGGCCATCAGCACAGGGCGCGCGTCGCCGTATGCAAAATCCCTTTTTGCGAATCCCGCGATCGTCACGCAAACGGCGGCCATGGCGCCGATCAGCCCCAGCAGCCCCAGGCGCCGCAACATGCGTTTTCGTCGCACCGAACCGATAAACCGCCCCTTGAATTCGCCGGGGAGGCGAATCCCAGCCTCGTATGCCTTGAAGCGTTCGGCGATCGCCGCATCAAGTTCTTCGTCACTCATTGCCTTGTCCTTTCTGGCCTGTCTGCCTAAATCTGTCCGCAAGAATCCGCTTTGCGTTGAAAAGCCTCGATTTGACAGTGCCCGGCGGAATGCCGAGCGCCGCAGCGATCTCCTCTATGGACATCCCGGAGAAATATTTGAGAACAACGGTCTCCCGGATCTGCGACGGAAGCTCTCGCACCATTTCCCGCATCTCTTCGGCGGCGGCATCGTTTCCTGCAGCTGCAATCTGCGGCAAATCCTGCGGCGATCCGACAAGTACGAGGTCTGGTCTGTTCTTGCGCAGCTCCATCCTGTGAAAGTTAAGGAGGATGGTGTAAAGCCAGCTGAAGAAATCGCCCGACGGCTTGAACTGCCGGATCTTGCCGACGGCCTGGGCAAGCGTCCTGAACACGAGCTCTTCCGCGTCACTGTTGTTGCGGCACAAAAGCGTAGCGGCAGCATAGAGCCTGTCGCCATACTCGGCGACAAGCCTTTCCGCGCCGCGTTCGGCGTTTTTAGCAATCTCCTGCCAGACTTCCATTTCTCATCGGGGCACGATGGGCCCTCCTCAATAGAAGTGAATGCAGGTTCAGCTAAAAAGGTTCATTTGCAGCCGGCCAAAGTTTCAGCCATGTTGATGCAGCAGGACCGGATACGTTCGTAGGCTTGCGAAACTTGTGGAATCTTGAGCCACACCCGATTAAGTCCTTGCACGCAGTTTCTTGCGGTTCGCACCGGACTGCGCTTTCGTCTCCTCGCCATATTGCATTACTATTTGTCGAAACAAATAGCACCATTTGCGATTGTCGGCCCAAAGCGTAGGTTCGATATGTACAGTCGAGGCAAGAATGAAAACGCATATCCATGGTTCGCTTCGCATGTCACGCCCGCCACGAACAGTATCGATGGGCGCGGGCAAATCGCTCATTCAAGCAGAAAATCAATTCGCTTGATTTTCTGGATGAGGTCGCCTCTCTGCGGCATTGACATAGTATGGAGTTACCTTTCAACCGGCTCGTAGTCGATCCTTGATTCCTCGTCAGTCGCTTCAAGCTTCATGATGACCGGGCGGAGGCCGTCATTGCAGCTTACGATGGCGACGCCGGGCTTCTTGATCCAGTCGCCGTAGTAGAAGAGCGACTTGTCCGCGCCATGCGCCAGCGCAAACACATACTGGTAGATCGCCTTCCACGCCTCGTCGCAGAACCCCTGTGGCTTCGCATAGTCGGCATAGAACACGTCTCCCGCCTTCATCATCGGACAAGCCGTCAGCCCGTCGATTCCGTATTCGGCGGCAAGCTCCTTGTCGAGCGTCGTCTTGAGAATTGTGATTTTAACCTTCTTCATCTATCGAGTTCCTTTCAGTCAATGGCAGCGGCCGTTGGCGCGGCGCGGACAGTTGCCGCCCTTCGCGCCTCCTGTGCCGAGGCAGCGGTAGCAGATTTCGTTTTCAAGCGGCGCACCCGCAAAATAATCATCAAGGTTCTTGAGCGTCGTTTCGGCGATGTTGGCAAGCGCCTCGTGCGTGAGAAACGCCTGATGCGATGTGACGATCACATTGGGCATCGAAACAAGCAGCGAGAGCGTTTTGTTCTGCCGCGTCACGTCCGAACGGTCTTCGTAGAACCATTCACTTTCCTCTTCATAGACATCCAGCCCCGCGCCGCCGACCGTACCGTCGCGCAGCGCCGCAAGCAGCGCCTCGGAATCGACGAGTCCGCCGCGCGACGTGTTGATGAGCGTGAAGCCGCGCTTCGCCTTGGCGAGCGCCGCCGCATCTATCATGTGCTTTGTCTCGGGTAGAAGCGGACAATGCAGCGACACGACATCCGACTCCGCGAGGAGCTTGTCGAGCGTCACGTACTCAAGCCCGCTCGCCGGATTTGGGAACGCATCGTAGGCGAGTACCCTCATGCCGAAGCCCTTGCAGATGTCGGCGAAGATGCGTCCGATCTTGCCCGTGCCGACAATACCGGCTGTCTTGCCGTGGAGATCGAAGCCGGTCAAGCCAACCAACGAGAAGTTGAAGTCGCGCGTCCTCGCTGCCGCCTTGTGTATGTGGCGGGTGAGCGACAAAAGCAACGCGGCGGCGTGTTCCGCGACGGCATAGGGCGAGTACGCCGGAACTCGCACGACCGTAAGCCCAGCCTCGTATGCTGCCTTGAAATCGACGTTGTTATATCCGGCGCAGCGCATGGCGAGAACCTTGATGCCACGCTTCACAAGCCCCTCGACCACGGCACGGTCGATTTCAGCGTTCACGAACGCGCAAGCCGCGTCGCATCCGTCGGCGAGCGGCAACGCCGCAGCCGTCAGCCGCGTCTCGAAGTAGCGGATGTCGTACCGCCCGTCGTTCAGCCGGTCGAACGACTCGCGGTTATACGGCTTCGTATCGAAAAACGCAATCTTCTTCATAGTACAATGCTCCTTGTTATTTTGTCTCCAACGCCTCTTCCACCGCGAGGACAGCGTTGCGGACGCAGTTCTCGCAACTGCACAGGATCTTGCCTGTTCCGATGCCCTTGAGGTCGCGGCAGATCGTCGCGCCGCAGAGTTCCTTAAAGCGCGGCAGTATCTTGCGCGACAACGACATAG
>JAFPNP010000066.1 GCA_017411125.1 Kiritimatiellia bacterium | reverse complement strand
TCTTCGGGATACTTGCATTCGTCTCCGTATGTGTTCATCTCGTCATCCCACTTGTTGACGAGATCCACGACATCAGAGACCGGATCTTCGCTTGGTTCCTTGATTTCGGGGAAGCAAAGCTTGACGAGATTCGCCGCCGTGAGCTTCTTCTGCGAATCAAGCTCGATCAGCTTGTCAAGATTCTTGAGAATGCGCGCGACGGGCGCGTCGAGAAGTCTGCTATTGATGGCATGGCGATCGGGTTGCGGAACCTGCGCCTCTTCGGCGCTCGACACGAGTGGGGTGAGTGTACTCAGGGCCTTGAAGAAGGTCAAACGCTTTTCCGGGGGAATCTGCGAAATCGTCTGGGTGCGCCCGGTCATCATGCCGCGGGCGATGCAGCTCATAGCATGGTTGTTCTCCATGCCGAAGAGCTTGTTCGTGTTCTTTTCGGCAAGATTCACGGCGGGATCGTTGGCGAATCCCTCGAACACGAAACGCTCGACGGGAATCTTGTAGGCATCCGTGAACATCGATTCCCAGCCGTTGAGGAGCGTCTTGGACATGCCTTCCTTGTAATGCGATGTCAGTGTGTTGGGATGGACTTTATGCAGCGCCGCTTTGGTTTTGTTGAACCACTTGTCGAAGGAGTCGATAAGCCTCAGGCCGTTCTTGAAATTGTCGGCGCTCTCCATGAAACGCCCGCCATAGTTCATAAGGCGGTTCGCCTTCGAGCCGGGCGTCGTCACCTGTTCGAAGGCTTCCGCTTCGCTGCACTGCACGGCCCTCGCGTAGAAATTGACCGTTTTTACGATTTTGGGAAATTCGCCTTTCGTATAGCCCTTGTCGAGAGCCGTCTTCTCGAACCCGCTGCTGGCTTCGATGGCATTGTCGATGGCGTTCTTGACGGCGATGATTCTCCGCGCGGTGAGGGGCTTGCCCTTGTCGAAGTCCTGCATCTTCATCGCATCGAGGACGCTCTTGGGGATGTTGTCCACCCCACCGAACATGTCGACGATCGCCTGTTTGAAGATAGTGCGCGTTGTGTTGTTGGCAGCCCTGACATCGTCGGAACGCCCTATTTTTCCGATATAGTCGCCCCTCGCGGCCGTGATGGTGCGGCTGGCGAGGCTCTGCGTCCCGATGTCGTTCGCGCGTGCGATGGTCTTGCCCTTGCCGGCGTCCACGCGCTGCTGCGCGAAGTCCGCGAACGCCTTGAACGTGTCGTTGTATCCGCCTACTTGTAATGGCATTTCTGATATCTCCTGTTTGGTATTGACTACTGCTGCTTACTCGGAAACGGCGAAAAGGTTACACGCCCCGCGTCATGCAAGGGACGGGCTTTCAAGCCTCCATCCGAAGTCGTTGTGGTAGATCATGCTGCGGGTCATGCCGCCGTCGATGCAGATGTTCTCGCCCGTGATGAATCCGGCCTTGCCGGACGCGAGGTAGAGAACCATGTTGGCGATGTCCATCGGGTTGCCGACGCGCCCCGCGAAATGCTGCGCGGCGTCCGAGCCGTCGTAGGTCCTGCCGGTCGTGTCTATCCAGCCGGGCGAGATCGAGTTTACGCGGACGCGTCCGGCGAAACTGGCGGCGAGCGCGTGCGTGAGCGCGGAGATTCCACCCTTGGCGGCGGTGTAGCTCTCGCTCTGCGGCTGGCTCATCCTGTCGCGCGAGGACGAGATGTCGATTATGGACGCCCCCTCCGCGAAATGCTCCTTGAAGAGCTTTGCAAGATAGAACGGCGCGACTACGCCGACGGCCTGCGCATATGCGAACTCTTCGTATGTGCATTCGTCGATGCCCTTGAAAAGCGGCATCGCATTGTTGACGAGAACATCGACCTTGCCGCTCTTGGCGATGACGTCCACCGCGAAGCGCTCCAGCGTCGCCTTGTCCGCCAGATCGCCCACGAACCACGGTCCGTCCTGCTTGTCGATGACGTGGACGATCGCCCCTTCGCGCCGAAAGCACTCGGCGATGCACTTGCCTATGCCCTGCGCACCGCCCGTGACAACGACGGCCTTGTCGCTGAATTCCATGGTTCACCCTCCGCAAGTTCAAATCGCCTCATCGTCTTTCCATCCCGCCGGATGGTCTCGAAGAGCTGCCGTCGATTCATATTCTCCTGCCGAGATCGAAGGCCGCCTTCATGAACTTCGTCTTCTTCACGGCGCCCGGCTCGTAGACGCCTCCGGCCTTGAGGAAACCCTTGATCTTCGCGCCGTCGAAGCAATCGACAAAGCCCTGGAGCGGCGCCTTCACGACATCCCAGTCCATGTTCTCCGCCATCGTCGCGACGAGATAATACGGCTTGCCGTTCGGCTCCGGCCACTTCGCGACGCAGCGGTCGAATAGCGCCTTGAGCTGGCCGGCGATCGAGAAGTAGTAGACGGGCGTGCCGAACACGACGGCGTCCGCCCTGCATATCTTCTCGACGATGGCGTTGGCGTCGTCCTGGATCACGCACTTGCCGAGTTTCTGGCAGGCATAGCAGCCGGTGCAGAACCCGATCTTCTTATCCTTGAGCCGGACGACTTCGGCCTTGTTGCCCGCAGCCTTCACGCCCTTCGCGACTTCCTGGCAGAGCGCGTGGGAGTTCGAGTTCGGACGGAACGAAGCCGAAATGATCAGCACGTTCTTGGTTTTCTTCGCTGTTTTCGTCGTGGACATAGCCAATCTCCATTAGGTTTCAGAATCGGTGCGCAGGTGCGCATCGCACCAATATTATACCAAATCCGCCCTTGCACCGGTCCCGCATTTTCAAATCGCCATGGGAACAGGAGGAATGCCGACAGTACCGATGCCATAGCCCATGTGGCGAAGGACACGGAACATGCGTCATGCCGTGAATGTTTCTTGCCGGATGAGGATGATGAGATAGGCGATGAACCCTGCAAGCCAGATGATTCCGAAGGGACGGGTAATGGTACCTAACGAACGAGGGTTCCTGAAGTTGAATCCAAAGATTCCAATGGAAAGCGTCAAAAGGACCATGACGGGCAAATCCCGCGTGAAGACAAGCGGCGAAACGTCCCTGAACGGCGATATCGCCCCGCTCGTCCCGACGACGGCAAGCGCATTGAAGAAGTTGGAGCCGATGATGTTGCCGAGCGTCAGTTCGTTCTGTCCGCGCCGGGCGGAGGCGATGGCCGATGCAAGCTCGGGCAGCGAAGTTCCCGCAGCGATGACCGTCAGCCCGATCAGCAATTCCGAGACGCCGAACGAGCGGGCAAATCCAACCGCCCCCCAGACGAGAATGTGCGACGATGCGACAAGCAGCATCAGCCCGCCCACAAGCGCAAGGCAGGGATGGCAACACGAGGCCGCTTTGGCGCCTTCGGCATCAGCAGGGGCTTTCCCCTTCCTGTCGATGAAGCAGTACGCAGGGAGCAGAACGGCAAACAGCGCGAGGCAGAGGAGACCGTCCATGCGCGAGAATCCTCCGCCAAGGCATACGAGCAAGCCAGAGGCAACGGAAGCGACCAGCAACATGGGAACCGCCCCGAACGTGATGACGGGGCGCACCGCGATGGGACGGATCAGCACGGCGATTCCGAGAATGGCGGCGATGTTGAAGATGTTCGAGCCGTAGGCGTTGCCCAGCGAGAGATTGGAGTGGCCGGCCAATCCGGACAGCGCGGAAACGGCGAGTTCCGGGGCAGACGTTCCAAACCCGACGATCACCATCCCGATGATGAACGGCGATACGCCCAGTGCGCGGGCGACGGCCTCGGCTCCCTCGACGAAACGGTCGGCGCTCCACGTCAGAACGTAGAGGCCGACGGCAACAAACGCAAGCGCGAGTCCGATTGAAATCTCGGGATACATCAGGTTGCATCCTGCTGCGGCAGCAGATCAATCATTCTCTTTATTATCGACGGCAGACTTCTCTTTTTTGGCCGCATTCTTGTCCAATAAGAAGCCCATTATGAAGAGCGCCAGTACGGAGGCCAC
>JAFPNP010000065.1 GCA_017411125.1 Kiritimatiellia bacterium | reverse complement strand
GCATGGTATTATCTCACACATACCCGTTGTTAGGCAAGTATAAGTTGAAAGACCGCGCCGAAAGGCGGCGCGGGAGGGCGCACGGTCCTCCCGCAGTCCAGCGCATCCGCAATGGCAAACATCCCGTCGTCCCATGGGAACATGGCAAAACCGTGCCCACGCTTTTACAAAACCGTGCCCACGCTTTAGTAAAACCGTGCCCACGCTTTTGCCAAACCGTGCCCACGTTTTAGTAAAACCGTGCCCACGCTTTTGCCAAACCGTGCCCACGTTTTAGTAAAACCGTGCCCACGCTTTTGCCGCAGACCCATAGGGGCAGAGCAAAAAGAGTTTCTGCAAATCGCTCTCAAAAACAGGGACAATCGCATTAAAGCCGCCTTTGCCTCGGATAAATCCAAATCAAAGGCGGCTTGATTCATGATCACTTGCCGATTGTCACGGCGGCAGCGCCGACTTTCTTCAGCACCGCGGTGCCGTAGCCTGCGCCGTCTACGACCGCGCCATAAACCTTCACCGTCGTCTTCTTAAGCCTGGATCCGTTTTCCGTGAAGACCGCGAACGACCCCTTCACCAGCCCGGTGCCGGCGACCCGCGAAATCCTCAGCCTGGCCGCATTGCCGCTTGCGGCGGACATCCGCCCGGACGCGCACGTGACGGCGATGCCGGAAGGCAGAAGGTCCGTGCGGACGGACAGCCCGTTCAGCGTCGATGGAATTTGCGTCGCGTCGACCGTGAACTCAAGCGTCCCGTCCGGCGGCGCCTCCAACGGCGCCGCCGCCACGCACTCCAGATTCGCGGCGAACTGCGCGGCAGACGAAACCGTGGCGTCCCATGCGGACGGCATGGAAACCTCTGCCGTGCCGTCCTGGGCGATCCAGAGCAGAAAGCCGAATCCGCCGAGTTTGCCCTTGTACATCGGCACGACAACCGGCACGCACGCCGTGCCGCCGCCCTCGTCCAGCAGCAGCTGGAGTCCGGAAACCGAAACCTTCGTGCCGTCCGCCATCGTGCCGGACACTTTCGCCTTGCCCTTTGGAAGCACGGCGACGGCGAGCGAGGAATACCCGGACGCGAACGCCGCCCCGCCGCCCGTCGCGCCGGACGCAGACAGCACGACGTTGTATACGCCCTTCCACGCCGCGTACTCGCCCGAACGGCTTTCCTTCGCCGCCGACAAATTGCGCGCGCCTACGACCGTCATCCCGTCGATTTCGCCGTAAAGCGCCGACGAAGCGATTGTCAGCGCCATCGTGCCGGACGTCCCTGTCAAAGTCGCCGCCGTGGGCACGGAATCGTCTACCGCCACCTTCGCGGAGTACGTGCGCTTCTTTTCGCCGAGCAATTTGACCGTGGCCTTGAACGACGACACGCCCGTGCTGCCGTTCGCCCGCCCGACCTTCAGCAAGACCGTGCCGACCGTCTCGGTTCCGTCAAGCACGTAGCCCGTGTAGGATATCGCCTTTGCGGCGGAAGCGGCTGCAACGTCGCCCGGAAAAAGAGGATGGACCGAAGATGCGCCGGAACTGCCGGAGCCGCCGGAACTGCCGGATGCACCGGAACTGCCGGAACTGCCGGAGCCGCCGGAACTGCCGGATGCACCGGAACTGCCGGAACTGCCGGAGCCGCCGGAACCTCCCGACGTGCCGGAGCCGCCTGAACCTCCCGACGTGCCGACGAGAACCGGGCAGTTGGCAAACGCACACACGCCGACGACCGCGTTGTTCGTGAGCGGCGCAGTCGCAAGCGACGTGCAATCGCGGAAAGCGTCCGATCCGATGGACGCCAGCCCGGAACCTTCCGCCGTGACGAGCGCGGTGCACCCGGCAAACGCGCCGGAGCCGATACTCGTGCAGGTAGAGGGCAGCGTCACGGAAACTAGCGCGGTGCATCCGGCGAAACAGTCGGACGGAATCGCCGTGATGGAACTGGACGACAGATCGACCGTCTTCAGCGTCGCGCATCCGGCAAACACGCCGTCCGCCAGCATCTTTACAGTCGAGTCCGGCCTCAGGTCTGTCAATGACGAAAGATATCCATACACGAGACCGTTGCGGGAGACCGAACTGTCCGAGTTGGTGGTGACGGAAATGAAGGCGTCATAAGCGAACGCCCCGCCCATCGCTCCACCGCCGTCGGGCATTTCGCCGCCGCCGGGCATTGTCCCTCCTCCTCCGCCGGGCATGGAAGGTGGCGCGGCGAACGCCGCAAGCGCTATGGAAACAATTGCTGCGATAACCGTTTTGGATTTCATGGCTTTCTCCTTTCGCATTTGGTGCAATCACCAGTTCTTTGCAAACTTCAGACGGGCGAAACATTCGGTTGCGGACGTATCCGCGGAAACGTAAGTCGCAACGCCGCCGGACGAACCCGCATGCGTCAGCGCATCCGCAGTGAACCCGGATTCGTCCGCAAGGCCGTTCGCGCCGACGACGGTCACGGCGACGGAGTCCTCCGTCCCGGCGTCCTGTGCGACGTACAGGAACGCCCGCGTGGCGCCATCCACCGTCAGAGGCGCGAACGATGCGTCCGCCGCGTATTCATCCGCCCAGCAGAACGCCATGACGGCTCCGGCGTTCGACGCATCCCCAAGCCACGTCTCGAGCGTCGCCGTGGCGTAGTCGGACGGTTGCGTCACCGAAACTGCGGAAACGGTCGATCCATCGGCAACGGCCTTGAGCCATGCGACGAGCGGAAGCGCCTCGATGCGGACGACGTCAGAACCCACCGTGCAGGACATTTCACGCCCGAGGAACGACGTTGCGCCGTATTCCGGCACTTCGCCGCCCTCGAGCGTGGTCGCTATGCCGCAGTCCCGGCGGCGAGGGCGTAATCGCCGAGCGTTGCCGACGACGAGACGGAAAGCGACGTCAAGGCGTCGCATCCGGCAAGCGCGGCCTGTCCGAAGGATGCCACGCCGGACCAGTCGGAAGTCGCAAGCGCGCGGCATCCCGAAAACACGGCGTCCGGCAGGCTGGCGCCCGAAGCAACCTTAGCCGAGACGAGGTTCTCGCATCCGGCGAAAGCGCCGGCGACGAGCGTCGCGCCGGAAACGTCCACGTCCGTCATGCCCGTTTCCGAGAAAGAGAACGCGCCCGCCGCCTTCACGGAAGAGGGGAAAACCGCGAGAGCGGTGCAGGCGCGAAATGCGTCGTCGCCGACCGTCGTCACGCCTGTCGCCGTCAAAGTGGCGAGCGCCGTGCACCCCGCAAAGGCGTTTGCGCCGATTTTCGTGCAGGTGGGCGGAAGCGTCACGGACGAGAGGGCCGTGCAGCCGGCGAAACAGTCGGACGGTATCTCGGTTATCGAGGTGTTCGCGAGATCGACGGCCGTGATCGCCGTGTTCCCCGCGAACACGCCATCGGCGAGTTCCGTTATCGACGAAAGCGTCGGCGCTACCGATGCGGCGAGCGACGACGTGCTGCCGAAGATGACGCCCTCGCGCACAAGGCAGTTGGCGTTCGTCGTGACGCTTATGAAGCTGTCGTAAGTAAACGAACCGCCGCCGCCGGGCTGTCCGCCGCCGCCCTGTCCGCCGGGATTGCCGCCCGGCCCGCCACCGGAATCGCCGCCGGGGCCGCTGCCCGTGTTGCCGCCAGGGCCGGCCGCGTATGCGGCGGCGCAGGCAAGCGCGACCGAAAACAAAACCGAAGAAAATGCCTTGAAGTCCATTGCGAACCTCCTTTCGCGGTCAGTTACCGGACACGTTGCCCGTCGTGTAGAACCCGTGGAAGCCGACGGAGTTCGCCGACGGCGAGGACGTGCCGGAGCTTGTGGGCGCCGTACCGCTCGTCATGCTGGGCACGGAGACGAACATGTACGCCGACGAGGACGACGCGGCGGCGGGAATCTTGCCGTAGACGGTATTCGAGCCGGACGCCTTCCAGTACGTCGCGGACGTGGAGAGCGTCTGCGATCCCTGGTAGTAGCCTTGCGATCCGGCAAGTGTTCCATCGCGGCACGACTGCGCGGCGCCGACGCCGAAAATGCAGCCGCCGTTTATCGTCACGGTATATCCTTGGTTCACGTCGATCGCCTCCTCCGGGTTGCTGAGCGTGAAAGCGTATATCCATCCGCCGTTTATCGTCACGTTGGCGTTCGAGTCGATCGCGTCGTTGCCGGTGGAAGCGGCGTAAACGTAGCCGCCGTTTATCGTCAGATTGCCCGCGGTGTTGATGCAGTCGTCCGCACAGTTCAGTTCGATGACACCGCCGTTGATGTCCATGGCGCTCTTCGACTCAAGACCTTCGCCGCCGTCGTTGGCGGTGTAGATGCGGAGGCGCCCGCCGTTCACGGTCACGCCGCTTTCCGCCTTGGCGCCCTTGGGATTGGAGTAGTCCACGTCGTCGCCTGAACCGCTGACGATATTGGCGGAAGCCGTAGAGAGCGTCATAGCGGCGAGAGTGTCCTCGTCCGTGCGCGTCGCCGTGGCGAGCGAACCGTAGTATTTCTGCTTATAATACGTACAATATACTTTCGAGCCGAGCGCCTGGCCCTGGATGTCGGGCGAGAACGACGAATCCGTGGGAAGCGTGGACGCGCCGGACGCGCCGATGACGAGGTATCCGCCCGCATTGATGAGCTTGCCGGCGTTGCCGGTCGCCTTGAGCTCGAACGTGCCGCCGGTGATGGACATCACGCCGTTCGTCCCGCTCGTCTTAAGGCAGGCCGCGCCGCCGGAGTCGAGGCACGTTGCGATGGAATCCCAGTTCGTCTCGTCGATGTCGTCCGCGTCGATGAGCGATTCGACGTACACGTCCGTCGGGCCGCCCGCGACCGAAATGTCGAACACGCCGCCGGAAAGATACATGCTGTCCGCTCCGAGGCCGCGTCCGCACGTGCCCGTGCAGCGTGCGCGGATCAGTCCGCCGGAGACGTTGAGCGTCCCTACCTTCACGGCATACGCCTTCGCCGGATCGTAGACCGCGTAGGTGCCAGAGTTGATGAGCCTCGTCGTGTTTACCGCCAGCGAACTGGAGCCTTGCGCGCTGTTGCCGCTCGTCTTAGTGGACGACGTGAGCGTGACGTAGAAATTGTACACCGTCGTGTTGCCATCGGCGTCCTCGTATTCGTATTCGAGAAGGTCTTCCGCGTAGCCGCCGGTGATCTCCGCGTCGATCGCGCCGCCGGACATAGTGAACATGCCATCGCCCTTTACGCCCTTCGCGCCGTTGCCGGACATGGCGAGCTTAATCACTCCGCCGGTCATCGTGCCGGACGAGGTCGCCTTGTCCAGCGCCAGTCCGACCGCCTTCTCGCCCGCCAGCGAAACGTCCAGCGTGCCGCCGCTTATGGTCGCCGTCGTTTTCTTCTTGGAGAGAAACACTCCGTTGGACTTCTTCGACTGCGTGGACACAACTTTCAGCACGCCCGCCAACTGCTCGTAGTTGCCGGAAAGCGAAACGCCGCAGGCATTCTTCGTGTTGCTCGAAATGGTGAGCGTCGTCGTGCCGCCGGCAAGCGTGAAGTCGGTTGCGGCGATTACGCCCACCTTCTTCGCGCCGGCGGCGGTCGCCGCGAGCGTGCCGGGGCCGCCGACGGTCAGCGAGCCCGAAACGACGATAGCGGATTCGGCGGCGGTTGTGATTGCGTTGTCGCCCACGAGCCACAGCTGGGCATTGCCTGTGACCGTGATCGTACCCGCCGTCACGGTCGCGTTCGAAAGCGTCACGCGGCAGTCTTCCGAAGCCGTTATGGCCACGTCGCCCCCCCATGTCCCGGTCAGCACGAAGTCGGTGCCTACGGACGCCGTCTCGTACTGCCCTGCCTGGGTTATCGCCGTCTTGTACGGATAAGCCGTTAGTTCCGGACGGTCTGCGGCCGAAACCGCCAGTGCCGCGCCAAGCGCCAAGGCTATTGCCATTCCTTTGTGTGTCATCGTCTGCTCCTCTTTTTGTTGTTTTGATGTGATGTTCCCGGTGGGAACGCGCGAAGTATAGCAAAACCGCGCATGTCAAGTGTCAATGCAGTGTCAAGCGGACGTAAAATAATCCGAACACGGCGTTTCTGATTGAAAAGCGACAGAAAAAGCGGTATTCTAATTACGCACTCGACCATGAAAGACAGCAAGTCCAGAACGGAAAAACACCCTGCGGAAAAGGCGTCCGCGACAAGGACGCTCCTCCCCTCGCTGCTGATCGCCATACCGTTCGCGGCGGCAATCGCCGCGTGGCTATGGATAATGCGCGCCGCGCTGCGCAACATGTACGCCGACGAACAGCACGACCTCGACGCCCATGCGATTCTCGTCGCAGACGCGCTGATGAGCCGAGCGCACGACGACGAAGAACTGCGTCCCGGACCGCCGCCGCCCGGATCGGACGACAATATGCGCCCGCCACTTCCTCATCCGCGCCATCCTCCGCACCACGCCGGATTGCCGTTCGACGATGCGCAAATCAAACGGATTCGTGCGATATGCGAAGAATTCCATTCTTCGTCGAACGGTCTTGCGGGCATTTCCTTCGAGATATGCGACATGCACGGCACCACGCTCTACGCCACACCCGGCTTCCCTGATTCGTGCGAACTGTCGGGGTTCGGACACCTCGCGCCGCCCATCGGCGACGCTGTTCTGCGCGTGGTTCATTCAGACGGTGGCGCAGCGCTTCGCTCGCGCGTCGCGATACTGAAGGCGCTCGGCGCGGCGCTGGGACTCATGTGTGTCCTCTCTGCAACGTGCGGCATCGCGTTCCTCCTGCACCTCATGCGGCACGAACGGCGCGACTCGCTGCGCAAGACGGAGTTCATCGACAACGTGTCGCACGAACTGAAGACGCCGCTTGCCGGAATCATGGTAAACGCGGAACTTCTGCTCCAAGGACGCATCGCGAACGAAGAACGGCGCAAGGGAGCATTGGAGGCGATTCTTACGGAATCGAACCGGCTTACCAAAATGGTGGACAAGCTGCTTGCGTTCAGCCGCGTGGAAAAAGGCACTTTCCGTTACGACATGGATACGTTCGACCTTGCCAAGTTCGTCAACGCCGCGCCGGAACGCCAGGCGATAGACGCCATATCGGACGGAAGAGCCCGGATCCGCATCATATCCGGCATGACGGTGCGAGCGGACGCGAATGCGCTCCGCCAGATAGGCGCAAACCTCGTCACCAATGCCGTAAAGTACTCCGCCGGGCCTATCGACATCGAGGTGGACGGATGCGAGATCCGCTACAAAGACCGAGGCGACGGAATCCCGAAAGGCGAGGAAAAACGCATATTCGAAAGATTCCACCGCGTCGACAATTCGCTCACAGCCAAAACCGGCGGCTCCGGGCTGGGGCTTTCGATAGCGCGCGCCATCGCGCGCGGGATGGGCGGCGACGTGACGTATTCGCCGCGTCCGGGCGGCGGAAGCGTTTTCACCTTGAAACTGAAACCGGCAGACACGAAGGGAGCGTGAGGAAATGGCGCGCATACTTTTCGCAGAGGACGACGAAACGCTCAGGACCGCGCTGGAGGCCACGCTCGAAAGCGAGGGCTACGATGTCTGCGCGTGCAAGGACGGAGGCGAGGCGCTTGCCGAATACGCCAGACGCCGCCCGGATCTGATGCTCCTCGACGTAATGATGCCCGTCAAAAGCGGCTACGACGTTTGCGTGGAGGTGCGCCGCGCAGACCCGTCGCTGCCCATCGTATTCCTTACCGCCAAGTCGGCGGAGGAGGACGTCGTGCTAAGCCTCGGCCTCGGCGCGGACGACTTCATCGCAAAGCCGTTCCGCATACGCGAACTGCTCGCGCGCGTATCCGCCGCCATGCGGCGTTCGCGCGCGGCACCGCAGGCGGCGAACGGCGGCGACACCTTCCGCATCGGCACGGCGGTCGTGGACGTCAGGCGGTTTCTCGTATCCAACGGCGAAGATCCCGCCCAGCCGCTGACGGTCCGCGAACTGGGTCTTTTGCGGATGTTCGCGACGCATCCCGGCGAAGTCCTCATGCGCGAAACGCTGCTGGACGAAGTGTGGGGCGAAGGATACGCCGGCACGACGCGCACGCTGGACCAGCACGTCGTCCAGATACGCCGCAAACTCGGCGCATCCGGACAACTGATAGAAACCCTGCGCGGCGCGGGATACCGCCTTTCCGTCTGACGCGAGGCAAGCGGTTTTTTCGCGTTTC
>JAFPNP010000064.1 GCA_017411125.1 Kiritimatiellia bacterium | reverse complement strand
TCGAGGCGCGGAAATGTGTCAACAGGGACCGATCAGGGCGCCGAGCAACTATCACATTTCATAAAGTGTGTTAGTTCGCAGGTGTGTTCGGGGGCGTGTCCCCCGAAATGGGGACATGACGCGCGCACGCGCAAATCTTATAATGTCCGCTAGTTTTCAACAAGGAGACTAGCCATGCGAATCTGTGCAGATTGTTTGAGGTTGACCACACGCCTGACGGCGTGCTTTTCCGCCGGTGTCCTGGCGGTGCTTTGCGGCAACGCATGGGCGGCGACGGAGAACGTCTGGCAGGGGGCATCGGGCGGTGCCTGGGCCACGGGTGCCAACTGGTCGCTTGGACACGCCCCCACGGCGTCGGAATGTGCGGTGCTGCCGGACACGGGCGCCGACTACACCATCAGCGTGAGCGGCACGCATCTCATCGGCGCGCTTCAGGTGACCGCGCGTGCGGGAGACGGGGTGAAATCCGTGACACTCGGCGGCTCGGGCCTGATCTCGAACGAGACGAGCGTGGCCGCGCACCGGATCGGCGCGAACCGCCGCCTCGTGCTTGACGGCGCGACTGTCGCGTTCGACTACAACGGGCCCAACATCGACCATGGACACATCTCGGTGGACGGCGAGCTCGTCCTCGAGAATGCCTCGTCCATGGTCTCCACCTACGCGATCGACCTGGTCGGACGCGGAGCGAAGATGTCGATGACGGCCGGCAGCGTGAACCTCATCTATCTCACCTACAGGAACCGCAACGTCGTGCAGATCGACGGCGGAAGCGCCTCGATCTACTCCGTCCTTCGCACGGATGACGACGCCGTGCCGTTCTACGACCGCTGCCTTGCGTATGTCCAGAACGGCGGCCAGTCGTCGAACAAGCGCAGCAGGTTTTCCCCCTACAGCTCGCTGACGGTCGCGGGCGGCACGTACATCTGCCGCGACGGCTACGCAGAGTTCGCGGACGGATCGACGCTGACGGTCTCAGGCGGCACGCTGCAGTTCAACTGCGCGCCGAGCATCGACGAATGCACGACCCTTTCGCTCACGGGCGGCGCCATCCTCGTCAATGACGCCGTCTGCGCAGGCGGCGCGGCGTCCTTGGCGGCATTCTCCCGACTCGTTGCCGAATCCTCCGGCACGTTCTTTTCCGCTGAGGTCAACAACAGCTGCCTGCTTGACCTCGGTGAGCGTGCCTGGGTCGGTACGCTTCGGCATACGTCCGGATCGGCGGAATCCGTCCTCAAGGCGTCGACGGTCGTATTCTCTTCCGCCTACCCGTTCTACAACACGGGGAGCGGCCCCAACCGCTACTTCCGCATCGAAGGTCCTACGACGATCCGACCCACGGCGGACATGGACGACATGGGCGGCCGCGAGGTCTATCCTTTCGCGACGGGCGACATCACTGTCGACACGCGCGACTGGAACGACCCCTCCGTCACGCGCACCGTCAAGCTCTCGCTCGGCGTGAAGGACGCCGCCTCGCTCACCGTCATGGGCGGCGGCACGATGGAGCTAAAGCCCACCAAGGGTACTGGCAAGTACGACTGGGACGGGGCGCGCGCGTTTAGCAGCGTGATCGTGTCGAACAACGCCACGCTCACGATCCCGAGCGTCGCAACCAGCGGCAACTACATTCCGCTCGTCACGGAAAGCCTGACGCTCGGCCCAGGCGCGACGCTCAACGTCTCCGCAGGCGAGGGCAACGGCGTGTATGCCGCGAACTGGAGCATCGACCCCACCGCACACATCAACGTGACCGTGCTCGACACGTTCACCACCGGCGCGACGCCCATCCTCGTAGACACGGGATCGGATGTCATCGCGGACTTCACGGGCCGGATCACGCTCTCGGGCGCGACAAGCGGCGCCGTGCTCAAGCGCGCTGGCGGCAACATCGTCCTCGTGAAGAAGACCGTCACGGAAGCCGATGGCACTTATCAGTACGAATGGGTTTCCAGTTCGTCGAGCTACAAGTGGCGGAACACCGGCAGCTGGTATTGCAAAGCGGCCCCGCCGACGAGCGGCACGCGCTATCCGATCGTATTCGGCGCGGTCGACAAATACACGACCAGCAACTACAACATGACAGACACGACACCGACGATCGTGCAGTTGGTGTTCCGAGACACGGCGGTCAGTTCGTTCACCGTGGCGAACGATGCCACGAAGCCGCTCTCGTTCCAGAAATACAGCGCAAGCGACAGCGGTACGGCGAACGCATCGATCTATTCGCTCTCGGCCGTTCCGCAATACATCAATTGCAACGCACGCACGACTTCCAACAATCGATTCTCCCTCTATGCGGCAGATTCAGGGCCAGTTGTCTTTGGTGGCGGTATCGAGGCCGCTGGTGCCAAGGCCCAGACCGAGGCCGCCGTCCACGTCTGCGGCGACATCCGCACGACCGGGACGATCTCGCATCGCATGTTGGCGTTCACGAAGCGTCCGGCGAAGCCCGACATGTCGCGGCTGTTCGTCGAGAGCGGGACCGTGGCATTCACCAACCAGGTGGCGGCGTTTGACGTGACGAATGCGGGTTTCCGCGTCGCCACAGGCGCGATGTTGACTTTCGATGGAAGGCTGGCAAGCGCATTCTACCAGTGGACGGCCGTGCCGCAGAAGATCGTCGTCGACGGCACGATGCAGATTGACGCCGTCGTGAAGGGCGGCGGCGCGCGTCAGCTGTACGGCGGTTCGGGAACGCTCGTGATCTCGCAGACGATGCAGCCCTCG
>JAFPNP010000063.1 GCA_017411125.1 Kiritimatiellia bacterium | reverse complement strand
CTCGGTCGCGCCGCGTCCAAACACCTGCTCCGTGGGGTGCGACGGCGCACGCACCTCCGCGACTGCCCATGTGTTGACCTGCGCGCACTGCTCCTCGTCAAGACCAAGCCGTGCGACTACGCGGGCGACTGCCTCGCGCTTGGTCTGCGCCGCAATCTCGTGATTGCCGTGGGTGCGGGTGAAGATGCGGTAGCGGCGGTTATTTGTCGGTTGCATAGTTACGCCGTCTTTCTCATGTATCGACCCTTCGCGTCTCGCTGGGAGTTGCGGTGGTCGTTGTTTTCCTTACAGGTTACGATGCGGCAGTTGTCGGGCGCGTAGCCCCGCATATCGTTTATGCGGTCTATCTGCAATCCACGCCGCCATCCGTGCGACAACGCCCATGCGCGGAACGCCACGAAGTCATCCCATTCCGCGCAAACGTGAATTCCGCGACCTCCGTAGCGGTGCCAATACTTCTGACGTGGGTTTGTGCAACGCTCACGCATTCCCTTCCATACCGTGTAGAGCGGGTCTTTGTGTGCCAATCCGTGCTTTAGAAACCTATGGGCAGAGCGTTCATGCGAAAGGCATCCGCAAGACTTCACCGCGCCAGATTTCAGCGAACAGGCTCGCGCCGTGTGCATCTTGCCGCAGTCGCAACGGCAGAGGCAGTTAGTCCAATGCTTGCCGCGCGGCGAAACGTAGTCGGGCGCGTAGGCGACTACCTTCAGTCGGCAAAACCTCTTTCCGATTATGTTTTCCTTGTGGTTCATAGTTTCTCTCCTGTAAATGGGTCAATGCCTTCACCGAGCGCGAGAAGCCTCGTCACGATCCACCTCGGTTGGTTCGTGGCTTGACCGTTTCCGCACCCTTTGTAACGCGGACTGTCCGGGCAAGTCTCCGCGCACGAAATCTTCTTCAGCCAGTCCGCGACCTGCTTGCGCGACTTGCCCTTCGGCGGGGCCTTATGCTCGTATGCGGCCATGATGGCGTTGAATGTGTCGAACCGCTCGACGAACTCATCCACCAGTTCGGGGGAAGGCTCTCCGTCCGCGCCGAAGTAGCGGCGGAGTCCCGTGGGGATGGTCCATCCGTCCGGCAGGCCCATCAGCCGCTCGACCTCGGTGGGCGTGAGGCGGCGGACGATGTAGCGCATCTGCGAGAGGTCGCATTGGGATTGCGCCAGCGTCGGCTCATAACCGGACATCTTGGCGGAGATACACGGCGAGACTTCGCGCTCGTCCCAGCGTTCGCCCTCGCCGTTCGGCGCGTGAGGGTGCGAGACTTTGGAGAAGCAGACGAGCGGGTTGTTGCCGATCACGCCCGCAGAGTTCGCGTTTGACGAGCCTTGCGTTGGCGCGGTGTCAATCGGGCCTTGCACGCGGCTGTCCTGCGCGTGGTTCTCGTAGCACTCCACCACGGCGTTCGCGCGGTTGTCCTGCCAGCTCTGCTCCGAGATTTGGCGCGTAATGGTTGCGGCAACATTGCCTCCGTCTGCGGCGTATGCCACGCCGTGCGGCGTGCCGTGCGAATCGGAAAGCACGGTCGGGGCAACGCTCTCCGTGGTGTTCGCTCCACCTTTGCCTCCCTGCTGGTCTATGCCATACGCCACGCCGTGCCTGTCCACGCCCGTCAGCGTGTAGCCCGCGCCTTCCTCGTTTATGCCGAAGCCGTTTCCGCCCTTGCGCTGGTCCTCGCGGGGCTTGAGCTTGTCGCCGTCGAGGGCGATGCACACACTTGGTTGGATTGTCATACCCTCTGTGCTGCCGCTTGGCAGACATGGCGCACACCCGCTTGGCTGGTATATTCGCTTGGATTGCACGTCCAGCGGGTTCAGGCATCCGCCGTCTCGGTCTGCGGCTGGCTCTCCCACCACCCCAGCATCCACTCTATCGCGTCGCGCAAGAGAGTAGGCAAAGCCTTGCCCCGCGATTCGGCGCGGCGGAGTATGCCCCGCAACGCAGTCGGGCTCAAAAAGTATTTCAGCAGCGCGGGATTCATCGGCTCCAGAATGTCCGACAACCCACACACGCCTTCGTCTCTGCGGGACGGCACGCCCCATCCCGTCCACTCGCACATACTGCGCGTCCAGCACTCGCCATGCGAGAGAATACCCGCGCTGCTCCATTTCCATGACGACGTGGGCGAAATCCCGTCCCTCGTGGGTGGTAAACATACCCGGCACGTTTTCGTAGATGAAGTAGCGGGGGCGGAACTCTCCAATAATGCGTATGAATTCGAAGATGAGGCTGGAGCGCGTTCCGCTGCCTTCTGCGCCGCCTGCACGCTTCCCCGCGACCGAGTAGTCTTGGCATGGGCAGCCGGCGGCGAGGATGTCGATTCCTCCGGCGGGAAAAGGGATAGTTGTTCTACCATTCGTGATGTTTCCATTTTCGTCTCTCCTTATCTTCGACATATCGCCGAGGTTGGGTATGGTTGGATAGTGCGCTTTCAGCACGGCGCACGGGAAAGGCTCAATTTCGCTGAAGAAAACAGGGTCGAGAGGCAGTCCGTCGCAAGCGACAGACATGCATTCGATTCCGCTGCAAAATGTGGCGTACTTTAGTCTGCGGCTCATCGCACTTCTCCCAGATGTTCCACGACGCCGCCCTCGAAGCCGAGGGCGAACGCCTCCTTCCTTTGCTCTGGCTGTTTTTTCGGCCTGGATTTTCTCTTCGACCAGCTTGCCTCCTTTTTTTTCAACTCCGCCGTCACCCAGCGCAGGAAATCCATGCGCACCATCAGCCACGCCACGTATGTCGTGCCGTCGGGGTTGCGCGGTTGCCGCTCGTCCACCGGCTCGAAGTAGGTGTACTTTTCGCCGTTGTAGATCATGCCGCCGTAATAGCGCGCAGGAGCAAACTGCGTGTTCTCGATGCGCATGGCCGCGCCCGGCTTCGCGTTCGGGTGCGCGGCCTTGAACTTGTCAAGCCACGTCTGCCAGTCTTCGATGTTCAAATCCGCGACCTTCACGACGCGCCTCCCTCCCCTGCCACGCGGGCGAACGCCCGCTGGTATGCGCCGATGATTTTGCGCGGCGAAACGAGGTTGCCGCTGTTCACCAGTATGATGTGGTTGTAGGGGTTGGGCGAATACGCCACTTCCCCCACGGACGCGAAGGCGTCCAGCACGTCGGCTGCGGCCCGGATGTCCTCCGCCGTGTCGCCGTGCATGGCGGTGGCGGCGTTGCGGCGCAGGCGCGAGGCCAGTTCGTTCAAAGCGTTGTTCATTTGCGCAGCTCCGTTTTCAAGGTTTCGCGCGACGGCATGACGGCGGACGCCAAAACCTCCGCGTCGGAGTATCGGCGGTAGCCGTCGCCGCGCTTGCGCGTGCGCCATCTGCCGGGGGCGACGCCCTTCGGCGGCGGCTTGACTTTGCCGAAAATTCGCTCGATGGTCGCGGTGCCTTTCATTCTTCTTTTTCCTCCTTCTCTTCTTCCCTCGCCCTCGCCTCCTCGGCCTCGGCCTCACAATCCGCGCACAGTCCCAAGAGGAGTTCGTGTGCGCAGAAGTAGCGTCCGCACCCGCTGCACGTCATGCCGCCCACGACGCAGCCGTTCGCGGCGGCGCATTCGCGGTCGCAGCACGTCAATGGATAGGGACTGCTCATCTGGATTCTCCTTTCGTTTCGGGCTTCGCCGGTGCGAAGAGCCAATCTGCCATTTCCTCGTAATCTTCTGCGTCTTCTGCGTCCTCGAACGCGCGTATTGCGTCGCCGTATGAGTTATACAAGTCACAGTTGCGCGGCGGCGCGGCGAGGGCATCCATGATCTTGTTCACGGTTTCGCCGCAGGCCTTGGCAAACGCGGTTCCGCCGTTGCATTGCGGCAACAGCAAATCGCGTGCCGCTTCCAGCGCCCCGCGCATCGCCGCCGCATTGCCGCTATTATCACCCGTGGAAACAACGGGTGCGCTATTATCATTTTCGGGCGGTTTTGATAACAACCGTTCGCGTGTAGCCGCCGCCTCTAGGCGGTCGGCGTATGTCCGCAAACCAAGCCCCATTAGGCTGCGCGGAATCTTGTCGGTTGATTTTCCGTCGAGTTCGCCGAGCTTTCGCATCTCCGCGATAATGTCTGCGCTCGTCTCTTGCTTTTCGTCGCTCATTTGGATTTTCCTTTCTCTTTAGATTTCGTTAGAACGGGCAATCGTCGCTGCGGGTTTCTTCCACCCGGTATTTCTCGCGGAAAGCCCGTGCTTTGAGGAACTCGTTGCAGGCGGTCGGCATTCCGTCCTCGCCATGCGTACATGCTTCGTGCATGTCGCAGTGCATACACGTTTTATCGCTCGCAATTTCGTCAATTACCTTCAGAGCCTCGCGCCGAAGCGTGTCGTATTCACTACGTATGCCGTCAGCCCACTCCTTGAGACGCTGCTTCGGAAGTTGGGCGATTGGCTCTTTGTGCCAAACCGCTTCCGCCTCGGCGATCTCGTTTACGATTTTGTCGATAGCAGTCATTTGGATTCTCCTTTCGTTATTGCCCACGGCACCTGGCGGATTTGCAGGTGCTTCGGGAATTTGGTAATGTCGCGCTCGCACTTGCCGTTAAGGTCGAGTTGCTTCACGAACACGGGGACGTTTGCGGCGCGGCATTGATCGACGATGCTCTCCACCCATTCCAGTTTGCACGGACGGCGGCGCGGGCCGGATTCGCAACCTGTTGCAACCCAGCAAAACGGCATATCCTCGGGGGCGATATACCTAAGCTGGAGGTCGATGGGTCCAAGCAAAGGTTCAGCCGACAGCCAGCCGTTCACGCCAGGCTTGGCTTCCGCTCGCCATGTGTCGAACCGCCTGTTGTACCACTCCTGGTTTTCGGCGGTAAAGCCAAAATAGGCGTTGCCCATGAGCGTGTAATTGCGTAGGGCGTCGCACATCTTGTCCACGCGCTTGGTGCAGAACAGATATGTGGCGTCGTTCAGCTCCGGCGAACCGTCTTTATTGAAGTGGAAAAGTTTGGAGAAGTACACCCATATCTGCTGAATGTCCATCCACTCGCCAAAAAGGTCTGTAGCATTGCCGACAAACACAACGCCTTTCTGTGGCGGATAATGCTTGTTCGTGGGCATAGGGTCAAAACTCTTATGGAAGCGGGAAACGAACAGCTCACGGGCATAGCAGTTGTCGCAGGCGGGGGAACAATACCGGCATCCGCTTATCGGATTCCACGGCTTATCCCAGTATTGGGCGCGCGGCCATTGGATGAGGTTATTCATCTGAATGCCTTTCCGCAAGGGGGCGAGGGCAAGCCCACGTCCCCCTGCGTTGAAGATTAGCCTTTCAGGATGAGCTTGCGCTCTTCCTGCGTGAGGTTCATGTTCGCGGCCTCGAAGATGCGGAGCGTCGTGGCCGGGGAATCTTCCTTGCCCTTGATCTCCTCGACGAGAGCCGACACGTAGCGGCGGCGCTGAATCTCCCTGCCGTGAAGGACGGCGCTGGAGAGAGCGCGAAGGCCGGAATCGACGCTGACGAAATTCCAGTTGTTGATGAAGCCGTAGGCGTTCGCGATGGAGTACACGTAGGCGGCGAAGATGCGGTCGTCGGCAACATCAAGCTGGCGTTCGACGAAACGCTGCAAAT
>JAFPNP010000062.1 GCA_017411125.1 Kiritimatiellia bacterium | reverse complement strand
GGTCGGTCGTGCTGTACTTCCGCATCAGTTCAGGAACGGTGGCGGTGTAGCCTATGTCAAGATGGTTTTTCGCCGCGATGATGATCTCTTCGAGATTCGGACAGTCGGGATTCGCCGCGAACGACGGCGAGAACGCCGCCGCGCAGATGGACGCCGCAACTGCGACGATTGGCGAACTATGTACTTTCGATTGCATGAACTGTTCCTTTCTTGATTATTTGACTAACATTATAAAGCCCGGTGCGCGATATACGCCGTCTGACTTCACCGACAGCTTCCTGTCCGTGTCGGCGAAAACGAACTTGACGCTGGTTGGCCCTGTTCCATCCGCCCAGCCGATCACCTTGCGCGGGACTTTGCGGTTGCCGACGCGGACGGATACCGTCGTCCCTTCTGTAAACGTCAGCCCGCCGCCGAAGTCGGCGTCGAAAGTGCCGATGCACGAACTCAAATCGAGCGTCGGCGAAAGGTGCGTTGCGTCGCCCAGCTGTACCTTGGGCGCGGACGTTGCGGAGGCTGGCGTGTAGGTGCCGAGAACGGTGGTGGTTCGCTCCGTCTGGGAAATGGCGGACGCGCTGCGATAGACGAGGTTCGACACCGTCATGTCCTGCGCTCTCGGGTCCTTATTGGTGTGGTATTCAGCGCCGGCAGAGACTACGAACGTCACGTTCGGGAGGACGATTGCGTTGCCTGGGTACGGGTAAAAGCAGAGATTGTCGCCCACCACGATTGTACCCGCGTCGGTTCCACACAGGCTCGCGGCGAGAAAAAACGGATACTCCCGCATGTCCATCGGCTGCGAGGACTTCAATGTGAGCGTATGTCCGTTCAGCGTTATCGGATAGGCGATGTAGTCAGGCGCGATGAAGTCGAACGCATACTCGTCGCTGCCGATCGTAGCGTCGCCTGTGAGCGTGAGGCTGCGCCCCCAAGAGACGCCGGCGTTGTTGACGCCGGCGGGCGCACGTGCTGTCGCCCGGATTGCGCCGAAGCCGTCCGGCCCCGCGCCCGCAATCGACCAAGAGACGTCGCATACCACGCCCTCGCAGAAAATGTCGTCAAGGAACTGCCCTCCGTCCTCAACTGCAATGGATGGGTTCGCCACGCCGAAGAGCGAGGCGTCGTTGCGCATTCCTGGCTTGAGGAAACCCGCTGCGACCGTCGTGCCGCCTCCGTAGGACTGCCCTGCCTTGGCGCATACGAGCGTGCCTGCGCCATCCTTGACGAGTTTGAGCCGTCCCGAAAGCGTAACCGTGGAGTTTGTCTGGCACGCGCCCTCTCTTACCTCCACGTGCAGTTCGCCGCCGTCGCCTCCCAGATTCGAGTTGACATAGCCAATGTAGGCCAATGTTTTGTTGGCCGCAGGTGGAGTCGCCCCCGTCACGACGTCTAGATCCGTCCATGTCGTATTGTCGTTCGACGCCTGCAGGCGCCATGCAGTGGGATTTCGCGCTGGGGCGCCCTTCGTATCATCTCCAGTGTACCATCGATATTGCGTTACGAGCGCGGGCTCGGCATACTCCAGCGTCACCCAGATGTCGTCTTTCGCCCGGTTGTCGTACCATTTCGTTGCGGTGCTGCCATCCAACGCCGCTTCGGGGTTGTACGTTGGGTTGAAATCGCTCGGATAGTTGTCCTTTCTCCAATGCAGTGCCGTGCATTGGTCTGTGATGTTTGAATTGCCGCATAAGAAGTCGATTCTGCTGATCTGAAAGTCGTTCCCGCCCGTGGCATCTACCTTGAAGCGGTAGAAACGGTAGCCGTTGGGTTCGCCGGAAGTTATGGTTCCCGAACCAGAGAGTCCTGAAAGCCGCATCGTGTGCCCGGCGAGGTTGACGATGCCTGTGACGGTTGCAGACGAACCGAAGCGGCGCAGATCGCAATCGCCGGCAAGAACTCCGTCGCCAACGCACACTGGTACGCTGCAGTTGCCAGTGAAGTTGTCGTAGGATGCGCCGCCTGAAACATCGACGTGCAACGTGCTGCTCTTTGATGGTTCCATTATCAACGCCTTTTCGTATGCCAGTTCCTTGTTGACCGCAGGCGGAGTCGCATCCGTCACGACATCCAGATCCGTCCATTCTTCGTTGTCGTCTGAACCCTGCATACGCCATGACTTAGGATTCCGTTTTGGGAAAGAGCTTGAATCGTCAGCCGTAAACCATTGGTAGCGCGTTACCGTCGTAGATTCGGAGAACGCCAGTGTAACCCATATCTTGTCGGCATTTGCATGCCCCGGTTCGGCGCGGTCGTCATACCACTTCGTATCCAAGTCTCCGTCAACTGCCTTTGCGGGATTGAAACCGTCGCGGAAAGTGGCGTTGAAACTCGTATCGTCCCAGAGTACCGTGCTGTTCTGCGTGATGTCGGCGTCGCCGTTGAAAAGTTTGATTTCGGAGAGTTGCAATGCGGCTCCGGCGGTGGCGTCGATGCGGAAACGGTAGTATTTGAAACATGCGTAGCGACAAGGCGTAACTGCTCCCGACAAAGTTCCGCTCCCCGCAAGCCCTCGCACATAGAGGGCGTGTCCGCCCAGGTCTAGCGTCACCCCTTCGCTGATCGTCACCGTGCCCCGGTCGCGCCAGTCGGCGTCCTCGGCGAGAGTGACGTTCTCCGTAATGTTCGTCGCCGCAAGCGACGGATGCGGCGCAAGCATCGCCGCAGCACAGACAGACGAAACCAAAAATTTGCTTTTCATCCTTCTTTTCCTTTCTTTACCTAACGCGTCTTTAAAATCTGCTTGCATTGTACCCCATCGGATACATGCAAGTCAATTGCATTTTTCCGACTTTCGCATTTGCATTTTTCCGACGAAACCGGTTGTTCGCCGGCGCGTGCCGTGCGGTTCAAGCGTCTTGTTCCCGGAATTCTTCGGGCGGGACGCCTATCCTGTTTTTGAAGAAACGGCTGAAACACTGCGGGGAGGCGAAGCCGGAGAGACGGGATATTTCCGCAGCCGCGACGCTCCACGAGCGCGAGGAAAATGCGCCCGCGCCGCAGGCGTCGGGTTGCCTGAGCGCGAAGCGCGAACCCCGAAGGGGCCGCGCATCAAGGTCGGTGCGTTCAAGTCGGAGACCGTCAAGTCCGGTCATATCCGCCCCTTGAGAGTGGCTCGTCCGGTGGACGAGCCAAGCCTCGCCTATGGCGAGGCCGAGCCCGACTGGGGCAACAAATAATCTGTCTAATCAACATCGACAATCTTCTCACAAACGCCAAGATCCCCCACCACAAAACATTCCACCCCATCCCAGTTGTCTTCCATGAATTTGTGGACACGACGAATACCCGTGTGGTTCTCTACATAAATCCATGGGTATTCTGTTTCCCATACTTTATCACCATTGTGAAGCCTTGAAGAATATAGATTGACACCATCAAGTTCAACTTGCGAACAATCGTATCCCTGAATCAATATTCTACCAGAAAGCTTCGCACCTCTTGCCAAGAAAGATTCTCCTTCTGCCCTTTGAGAGTGACATTGACAAAAGACAGGGCAAATCTTTGCCAACGTATGATAGTCATTCGAGATTAATCGTAATGCCCCTTGCAGGACAGAACTTCAACGCAATCTTCGACTATGCGGAAAACAAGGCGGTCGGCCTCGTTGATGCGAACGCTCCACCATCCAGTCAAATCATGTCGCAAAGGTTCGGGTCTGCCGATGCAATCATAACCGTTGCGCTCGATGTTCTGAAGCAGTTGGTTTATGCGCCGTAGCGTTTTCTTGTCCTCTCCTTGCCAAGCAAGGTATTCCTCCCAAGCCTCTTCGTGCCAAATCTTACGCATGGACAGGCTCTCCGTCGAGAATCAAATCATGTTCAACGACATTCCGCCCGGCATCCATATCCCTTGCTCGGCGGCGCAAAACGGACATGTTTGATTCCGAATAGAACGGATCCGCCTTGATGACGAAAGGGAACTGACCGTTCCTGACGGTTTGGGCAACGAAAATGTTTATGGCGGTTGACATGGTCATGCCCATAGACCTGAAGGTTTCCTCTGCGGACACCTTCAAATCATCATCCATTCTGAAACTTATCTGTGCCATTGCCTTTTCTCCTTTAGACGCGCTATATTATACCACATTTGCTTTTCAGCGTCAATCGAGCAATGGCAAATACAATACAAACTGCATTACTCCCGAAAAGATTTATTCAGATACCCGCTGGATATAGCCGAAACTATACGCCATAATGTGCGGCGTTGAAACGGAAATCATGAAGACGGAATGGATTGTGACCGAGACATCCCCGTACAGTGGGGAAGATCCGGTGGTGACGGCCTACCGCAGCGTCAAGGAGGCGCGGGAGGCCGTTGAACGCGAAATCTGCAAGCTGCTGGCCGCTTGTTCGCCGGCGCGTGCCGTGCGGTTCAAGTGCCTTGTCCCCGGAACGCCTCGGGAGAAACGCCGATCTTGGCCTTGAAGAAGCGGCTGAAATACTGCGGGGAGGCGAAGCCGGAGAGACGGGATATTTCCGCAACGGGTTTCCGTGAAAACAGAAGCAGCTTCTTGGCCGTTTCGAGGCGCGTCCAGAGAATGTGGTACTGGACGGTATTGCCCGTGACGCTCTTGACGCCGCGCTCAACGGCGGCGGCCGGACGCTTCGCATACGCCACGACCTCGTCCACGCGGACGCCGCGTTCCACGTTGCGGGCGATGTATTCCATGATGTCCGCGACCCATTCGGCGTCGGGGGAACAGAGCGCCGTAGAACCCCTTTCGCACACGCCGCGCGGCCCCACTACGATGTGCTTCGGTCCCTTGCTGCATTTGGGCGCGCGCAGCATGCGCGAAAGGAGGCCGACAGCCGCCTCTCCGATGCGAAACGCCGAATTGTCGATGGAAGAGAGCGTAGGCGATGTGAACGAACACACGAGCTCGTCGTTGTCCACGCCTAGCACCGCAAGGCGCTTCGGAACGGCAATCCCAGCCGTTCTGCACAATGCAAGGACCTGCCACGCCCGCACGTCGTGGCAGCAGAATACGGCGGTCTGCGGGGGCAGGGCTTGAAGCCAACTGGAAAGTTTGCAGGAATCCCGACCGAGCCTAACGCTTTCTTTGCGCATCAGAAGGGTTTTGAACTCGTCCGACGCGTCCTTGGACGTGTGGAACACTTTGCAGGGAAAGCCCTTTTCCGCAAGGGCGGCGACGAAGGAATCCCGGCGCACGTCGGAGTAGCCGATGCCGTCGTAGCCGCAGTAGGCGAAACTGCCGTACCGTCGCGAAACGAGGAATTCTGCCGCAAGGCGTCCGATGCCCGGCTGGTCGCCGTCGATAGAGCCAAATCCCGGGCGGCTGCGAGAGGTGTACACGTCGACGACTGGAAGCCCCGTGGTCTTCAAGTCCTTCGCGATGTCATCATCGGAAACGCGGGCGATCACGCCGTCGAACCCGGCGAGCCAGGTCGACTTCACGATGGACATATCGTCCACGAACTCGAGAGACCAGTCCTTCTCCCTAGCCGCCGCCCCGGCGATGCCAAGGCAGAGACTGCGACCATAGGCGCGATCCCTTTCGCATATCACCGCAATCCGCTTCATGACGAGGCAACCATTGGCATTTCATCCATTTTGATTGATTTTAGCAACCCGATAGGCAGATGCGCGTAGTGTAGCAAATCTCCGCAAAGAGGGCAACAGGCAATTGGATGGCATGGCAGGGCGCGTCGTTTGCGAAAAGCGCAAAATGTATTGCGCGATTTGCGGAGGGCCCGGAGGCGCGATGACACGGACGGCATCAGGCGCGCGTTCCCCCGCTTCGGCAAATGGGTGCGCACGACTGTTGCGCCGGCAATGGAGAAACCCCGAAATGAAATCGCCCAACTGCTTCCGGGCTTTGCGGAGATGTTCGACACCTACGATGGATAGACCCGTCCGCGACGCAGATCGAGCACAACCACATCCGAAAAAGCACTTCAGCCTTTATTAGCAAGAGTGCGGCGCACTTCAGACATCAAAAAATGGGTAAACACCAGCTACTCCACCGATGGAACCCCAGACACGACACCGGAATACACTAGAGCAGAGAGGGTCACCCTCTACCTATTCGCCCGTCAACGTTCTGCTGCGAACACGGCAAGGCCGCCGCCGGGGGCGTAGTCACGCGGAATCGTCACGCGCACACGGCCCTTCCCGTCGGGCACGAGCGGCGCGGCCGATTCGTGCCAGACGGATTTCATCTCCTTCGGCTGCCAACCGACCGTTTTCCACGGCATGCCGAACTCCAACGTCACGTCTCGATCCGTCGCATTGCCGGCCACCAGCAGCATCCGCCGACCATTGAAGAGCAAGTAGGGCACGTGAACGTTCGCGGGAAGTTTTTCAACCACGGCCGGCACCACGCCTGTACCGGGAACGCGTTCAATCTGGGCACGAACAAGTTCGGCGTAGCGACGACGCAGGGCGAGCATTTTCCTCACATCGGCGAGCATCGCCCGGTGACGGGGCTGCTCAAGCTGCGACCATTGAAGCCACGAGCCATAGAGCCACCGCCCCGGCGTCTTGCGGTCTTTGCCGAACAGTTCGCCGCAATGTCCTGGCACAGGCACATAGTCGGCATCAAACTCCTCGCCCATCATCATGATTGGAGCGGCAGGCACCAGCAGAGCGGAAGCGCCCATCAGCGCCCGGCTGCCGTTCGTCACATAGGGATTCTGGTTCGGCGGGAAACCAGACCAGCCGTTGTCATGGCAGGAAATCTCGATGGTCGGAACCATCCAGTCGCTCGTCCAGGTTTTGGGACGACGTTCATTCCAACGGCAGTAATCGGCGAAGAACCCCTCGCCATAGTAGCGTCCAGGATTCCACACATGGTCACCTCCGCCGATTTGCTTGACGCGACGCCCGTTCACACAGGAGATGTAACGCCAGCTCTGGCAGGAATCCGCCACGCCTTCCGTATGCTGCGAACCTTCGGTAAGAACGGCGATCTCACGGCCAGCAGCCCAGACATTGCGCTTTATCTCCCGCCAGAGATCCTGCCGCCCTTGGATGCCGCAATCAAGCCGGAATCCGTCGATGCCGTCCTTCAGGCAATAGTCGGTAAAAGTCTTCACCCACCAAGCGTCCAACTCGGGAAGGTGCGCGCGCCAGTTGTAGTCGGTCATGCCCCAGCTGCCGCCCTTGAACCAGTTCGGATGCTCCTTCACAAGATCGCTGCCGTCCATTACGCCGTGGGTGATAACGTCCAGGAAGATGCGGATGCCGCGCCTATGTGCCTCGGCCGTAAGTTCCCGCAAGTCGGCGTGCGTGCCGAGAGAGGGATCGAGGCGGTCTGGACGGTAGCTCGCATACTGCGTCCAGATGTTGTAGAAGTGATGGGGGTCGCCGAGGTCGCTGCCTGTCAACCAGATGGCATTTATCCCGAGCTCCTGAAGATAGGGCAGTTTCTCCCGCACCGAACGAAACGTCCCCTGTTCGGGTCCATTCGGCGAATTGAAACTCTTGGTCGCGATTTCGTAGATGACGAGGTCGCGGACCCAATCGGGATGGTACTCGTCTACTATCGCGATTTGATGCCAGTTCGCGTATTCGTAGCAGTAGTCCTCCTTACCGCCTGCTGCCGTCTCGAGAGCAAGCTCGATCTCCTTGCCGGCCCAACGCCCAAGCGGCACCTTGATGTCCACCGGTTTGGCCGAACAGACCACCTCGCGACGGACGGTCTCACCATTGACCTTCGCCGCGAAAACCCAATCGTACACGTTTTTGCCCCGTTGGCAAGACGACACGCGCACATGCAGGATCTGCGTTTTGCGCTCGACCTTCAGACGGCGAGTGAAGGCGGAGGGTTCCTTCTCGCTGCGCGGATGCGTGACGAGCACGACGCTAACCCCCACCTCGTCGGCCCCTTCACACAAATCCGTCGCACGCCAGCCCTCGCCCGGGCACAGCACATCCAACCCTTTTTGCACCACTTCTCTTCGGCCACCAGCGCCAACCGTCAATGCGAGCATCGCCAACATCGCCGCCGCGAAGGCTGCCTTCCCTGAACGCATTCCTGTTTTCATCATATTCATTCCCATTCTGCTTCTTTCCGCCTTGTAAATCTCTCTCTCAGCGCACGATGATCGTCAACCCCACGTAAAAGTAGAGACCTTCATCCGTCGCCAAGACACTTCCATGACGTCCCTTGAGCTTAAAAGACGCAGTCGGTTTCATGACGAGGCAACCATTGGCATTTCATCCATTTTGATTGATTTTAGCAACCCGATAGGCAGATGCGCGTAGTGTAGCAAATCTCCGCAAAGAGGGCAACAGGCAATTGGATGGCATGGCAGGGCGCGTCAAGGACAACGCGCCCTGCCTGCCAAATCAAATTCCGATTTGTCCGATTCGCCTGCTGACGCGGGCGTTTTTGAAAGCTTGCGAGCGTTAGCGAGCATATCGGAAGAATCGGAGTTTCATGTTTGCGTTTCCTTCGTTGTTTTCGTCAAGTTGGAAACAACATAAACAACTTTCAATTGCAACTTCCGTTCACGCGCGGGCTAACTCGCCCGCGCTCGTTCGCAAAACTTGGTTTAGGACGGGACGGCGCCCGTCCCTCCCGAACAAGGCTGTTGGCGAAGTTCAAGGCGCGTCC
>JAFPNP010000061.1 GCA_017411125.1 Kiritimatiellia bacterium | reverse complement strand
CGACTTGGACGCGACATCCCGCTGTACTTCAGTCATTCCTGCCATCGACTGTCCGCGCATATTCAATAGCTGATGGATTGCACGAAGCTCGGCGACACGGAAGCAGACCGACGGTTGTTGCGCCACTGCACTTGCAATAACAGCATGGATCCCCGTTTCGGAATCGACACCCTGCCGCAGCCCACGCTGCACCAGACGGCGGCGCACGACATTTTCCGCATCCAGACGCGTAAACGCCGCCATGCAGACACATCCGCACAGAGCGAACGCTGCCGCGATAGCAAGTCTGGTCGTCACTTAGACCTCAGCACTCCTTCCGCCTGCGATTTGCACCAGCCGTCCGTCGCCAGCCCGTATGCCACGATTGCGGCGGGAATTGCAAGTTCTCGCCGTCCCATCGATTGATACGTCAAGGCAAGATTCGTGAGAGCGAACTGATATCCATGGTCAAGGCGCAGCGCATTGCGAAAACAGATTCGCGCACCGTACCAGTCCTTTTTGCCCAGAAGCAAGCGTCCGTAAAGATTCCACAACACCTTGTCGCCGGGATTCTCCCGCAAAGCCTCCAGAACGAGTCGCTCGCGCTCACCTTGCGCACAGGCGCCGTAGAACGCCTGTTCGGCAACATTTCCCCGCTCCGTGCGCGCTGCAACAACATTATCCTCCTTTGCGTCCGAAAGAAACAACCGTTCGAACTTCGCCGACGCACGGTAATCGCGCACTATGCGCTGCACAAGCACCTTGCGCGTACGCACGACCATGCACGTCTCGACAGTCGTGACGATCGACTCGTCGCACCGCACGCTGCGTTCCACCAAACTCCCTCCGGCGGGCATCACGGAAACAATCCCGGAACAAGGCACGGATGTTTTATTCGTGACGGCATTCGCCGCCACGGCATGGTTCGTCGATACATGCAGAAACGTGTTCGTCTCCATGCTTTCCGGCGGCACGACATATTCCACGTCAATACGCTGATGGATGTTCTCGAGCGACTTCCGAGCCTTGCGCAATTCTTCCGGAAAGCCAGATGACGCCAGATAGTCCATTGTCTCCTTTGCGACATCAACATATTCCTTGTACGCCGGAGTGCCGGTAAACGCCCCGGTCGCTGGAGAAGCGCCGTCCCCGCGCAACGCGGCACAATCCCACAGGCCGATCTGCTCCATGAACTGAACATTGGAGCGTCCGACGTAGCAATCGCCCGCCAGTTCGCGCACGCCCGCAAGCCACACCTCGTCGCTCGCGGGTTCGAGGAACGCTTTCGGCATCGTCGCCTCGACCGCTTTTTTCTCACATACGGCACAGGCCACGCGCTTGCCGTTCTCTTCGCGGGAAAAAGCCTGTCCCGTCAAATCATATTCCCAGTCGGCAGTATACTCCCACATGGGATAATTAGCCCGCACAAGGCGCCGCGCCAATGCAAGTCCCTTCGAAAGTTCGGGATCGTCCTTGCGCTCTCCAGCCCGCGCCGCCAACCATGCATAAAGTTCGCGGTGTTCGGCAAGCAGCGTATTGGCGTCTAGATTCTCGCTTCCATCGGACACGTAAGGCACATGCACCTGCACAAACAGCAAGCCCGCCTCCGGCCATTCATATACGCCCTGAGGCTTGTCTTTCAAATGGAGCTGGTAGTATGCTGCGGCGGAAGCGGAAGAAACTCCGTCCGCCCCGCTCGCAGCACATACGGCGGTCACCGCGACAGCGACCGCTATGACGACATTAGAAGTCATCGCTGAAATTCTGCCCGCCGACGAACACGCCCTTCTTCGGAGCAGCCGGAACCGCAGGCTGGGCGGCAGGAGCAACAACCGCCGGCGACGGAGGCGCAACAGGCGCAAGCGCGTCACGGCGCGCCTTCAGTTCGCCCAACACGGCCTGCTGGCCGGCCTCAAGACCCGCTTGCGTAGCCGCACCCGACCGCTTGACCTCGTCGTAAGCCTGGGACATTCCGCGCTGCTCGGCCGCAAAATACTGGCTGGTCGCCACGGCCTCGGCAGCGCCCGCATACCACTTGCGCAGTATTTCGCTCGACTTGCCCGCCAGTACGCTGTCCACGGCGGCAACCGACACATATATGTCCTTGCCCGAAAGTTCGTTGCGGCACTTTGCGCTGAACACCTTTCCGAGGCCACTGACCGACATGTTCTTGGGCATTGACTGCGTCATCTGTCCGGAGATAGACTTTGCCACCTCTGCCGACTTGCCCTTGAATTTGGCCATGCCAGCCTTTACGCCAGACGCTCCCTCGCCCTCGCTGAAGAGGTAGAAACCGACAGCCTGCTGCGCGAGAAGGTCGGCCTGCGCCGTAGCATCCTCGTAATCAGTCGCGTCGGGCGGAATCTCCGCGGCAGAGAAGCCCAACACATACTGGCGACCTTTGTCGTCGACATACTGCTTGGTGCCGACGAGGCGAGCGAGGTCGCCGCTGTCCGCCTGATCCTGCAGCCAGGCGTCAAGCGACTTCGCGCCAGGCTTGCCTCCCGCCGGCGCACCGCATCCAAGCGTCACAAGCGCCCGCTCCTGAAGTTTCGGACTCCACACGACCGCGACAGCCACATGAAGGATTTTTCCGTCCCAGCTTTCTGACTGGACTAGATCGACAGTACCGCAGAGCTTCATCTCCGCATAGGACTCTGCTGCAGTTTCCACCGTCTTGCGGGGATACAGGGCGTCCTTCTTCTGCGTCAGGTCATCCAGCTGCGCCTTGGCCTGATCGTAGGCGGCCTTGACGCGAAGATACTGCTGCTGTTTCTCTACGGCAATGTCGTCTTTGTTGTACTTGGCGTCCAACCGCTTTATTATGCCATCCATAATCTTCTTCCACTGGTCGTCGACCGTAGTACCGGCAAGCTTGTTGCCTTCGGCCTGCTCAAGCATCTGTAGAAGTTCTGCAACCTTCACCTTTTGCTGCTCGACAGCCGCGATCTGGTCGGCGTACTTCTGAAGGAAGTCCGCGCGTTCCTTCGTACCTGGCGTGTTGACGCGCGTCGAACCATTCATCTGGCGGCGAACGACGCCCGCAATCTGGATTTTCGCATCGAGCTCTGCCTGGCGCACAAGCAACTCGCGCACGAGCATGAAATCCGGAGAGGACGGATCTTCCATGTTATCCATCGCCTGACCGATCTGGATGATGCTGCCACGTTCAGAATCGTATCCCTGGACGAATCCGCGCTCGCGCAAAGCCTTGGCAACGGCGGAGTTGGCGTCGCCGCCCTTGGCCGCCTTTGCGGTCGGTGCATATTTCTGGTTGTCCGCCACGATCTGCGGGCCTCCGTCCACAGGCGTCGCCTGCGCGGGAACTGCGGGCGCAACCGCTTTGGCGGGAACGGCGGCAGAAACAGCCGGAACCGCGCCCATCTCTTGCGCCGAAAGTGCGCCGGCGCCGAGAACGGCTGCGGCGAATGCAAGTTTCATTGTTGAAAAGTTCATTTGCTTGTTTCCTTTATCATTAGGTGATTACTTCTTCCACGGCATCGTAACGGTGCCGGACGGCGAGACCTGCACGGGCGAAACCGCGCCCGCCGGCGGCTGGGCCGCGCCCGGCGTATACTTCGGGCGGCGCACGACCGCGCCGACCGGTATCTGCGCAAGGGGCGTCCCCTCTGCCACGACGGCGTAGCTCATCTTCGGGTCGACGCGAGTGACGCGGATGGTGGCGATCTTCTCCTCCGGCGCGCCAAGCGTCTCGCCGGACGTCACGTCCACGATCGCCTCGCCCTGCCGGAACACGTCGTACATCGCCCCTTCGCGCACGTTCACCCCGCCCTGGTTGAGCACCAGCTCGTAGGTCGTCTTCGCCGTCACGCGCATGGGATAGATGTTGTTCACTATGTCGTGGCACACCTCTTCCGCCGCCACCGCCATGCCGGAAGCGAGAGCCGTATCGACGGAATCGCCTCTGCACGACGAATACGGCACTATGATCGTGCCGGCCCACTTGAGCTGGCTCGTCGGAACGAGCACCACGCGGTACGATATTTCAAGGAACGGCCCGTCGTTCTGCGTCGTCACGCCCGTCCACTGGTTGTAGGTCGCCGATGGCGAAGGATACATCTTCACCGTTCCAATGACCATGTAGTCCGTCACGAGCAGCTGCTGAAAGCGTCCGAAATCGCCTGCGGATGCGTTTTCGAGGTGCAGACGGCTCAACTCCGCCATCGTCTCGGCGTTGAACGCGCGATCCAGCATCGTGAAACGGCGCGTCTGCACGAGCTTCTCGTTGAGATTCGCCGCAATGGATTCGCACGTTGTGCCCATCTGGAGCGTCCGTCCGAACACGTTCACCTTGTCCGTAAGCGACCGGAAGGGCATCACGATCATCCGACGGCGGTTGTCGGCGGGAAGACCGACCGTGTACTGCCCCGGCACCTTGGCGTCAAGTTCAACGTACCAGAGGTTCAGCTCCTTGTCGAAGCGCTCCGACGTGATGTCGTAGCTCAACACGCGCCCCTTCGTCTTCGCGCTCACGCTCTGCTTGAGCGATTCGCGTATCTCGCTCACGTCGGAGTCGCCGGACTTCGTCTTGCGTAGCTGCGCCGTGGAATCCATGAAAGCGTCGCGCGAATCCTGCAGCGAGACGCCCTGCACCTGCGATGCGGCCTGCACGAGCGCCTCGTACACCGCAGTGCGGTAGTCCGAGTTGCGTCCGCGCCCGTGGACGGTCTTGATGCTGTTCGACTGCTGAAGCTGGGCGAACGCCGCAAGGCCGCACACCGCAACCGCCAACAACAGGTATTTCTTCATCGTTCTTTCTCCTTTTTCCAGATCACCACGTCGGAGTGCGCCCGTCCGTGCGTTTCACGATCGGCACCTGTTTCTGCCACCACTGAAGTCCGGTGGCTAGCTCCACTATGCGCAGCTGGAAATAATATTCAATCTGCTTGTCGCCGTTGTCCATGCGGATTTCACGCTGTATGATCTTGCCGTACACGCTGTGCGTAGGCGCTACGAGCTGCCCGGTCTTGGCGACTGTGTTCTGGTTGAACTCGCCGTTCCCGCGGACGCTGCGTACGGCTTGTATCATCTCGTCGCGGTTGTCGGCGGAAGCTGCCATTGCGGAGGTAACTGTCACCTTGTTGTCGTTCATCAGTTCCTCGGTGATGTAGGAGGTCAAGATGTCGGTATCGAAACGCTGCATCGTGTCGTTCTTCACCTTGCCGACCGTCATCACGTACATCTGGTTGTCGCCGCGTTCAAGCTTTCCGCTTTTGTACAGAGATTGCAGCGATTCTCTCGCGGCTTGCTGCACGTCGCGGTAGTCAAGCCCGGCGACCTGCGGGCCGAGGTCGTTGCGCAAGTCGACGCGCGTGGTGGGCGTAGTACATCCCGCGGCAAGAGCCGCAAGAATCATTCCAAACAAACATTGCTTCATTGTCAGTACCTTTCTTTGTTGTTAAAAAATCAACGGCGCTCCGCCTGCACGTAGAGGCGGAAGTCCACGGCGGACGCCGAAGGCGCCGTGGCCTGCAGCGGCACGACCTCGCGCGCGGCGGCGGACATCGGCTGCCATGTGGATACGACGGACGGAATCGCACTCCCGGTCGCGTCAAGCCAGTCAACGCGATACTCCATGCGCACTACGCCCCCGGTGTTGTTCACGACGTTCGCCTGCATCGTGAAATGGCTGGACGGCCCCTTCGCAAGACGCACGTCCGTCACCCACACCGCCGTGCCAAGATTGGGCGACACCGTCACGCGCCGATCCATCGGCGG
>JAFPNP010000060.1 GCA_017411125.1 Kiritimatiellia bacterium | reverse complement strand
GAATCCCGCGACCATAATGACCGATCCGGTCATGGCCGACGCCACGTACATAGAGCCGCTGAACGAGGAACGTCTCGAACAGATCATCGCAAAGGAGAGGCCGGACGCCATTTTGCCGAATCTCGGCGGGCAGACCGGCCTCAATCTTTCCACGAGCCTCGCCAAGAAGGGCATCCTCGACAAGTACGGCGTGAAGGTGATAGGCGTGAACCTCGACGCCATCGAGCGTGGCGAGGACCGCGAAGTGTTCAAAGAGACGATGTCCAAGCTCGGCATTGAGACGCCTCGCAGCGGAATCGTCCACTCCGTCGAAGCGGCGGTAGAACTCGTCGATAAGGAGATCGGCTACCCGGTCGTCGTGCGCCCGGCCTATACGATGGGCGGCGCCGGCGGCGGTTTCTGCTACAACGTGGAGGAGCTGCGCACCATCTGCGCGCGCGGCCTCGACGCTTCGCTCACGCACCAGTGCCTCATCGAGGAGAGCATCCTGAACTGGGAGGAGCTTGAGGTCGAAGTCGTGCGCGACTCCAAGAACCAGATGATCGCCGTGTGCTTCATCGAGAACATAGACGCCGTGGGCGTCCACACCGGCGACAGTTTCTGCGCCGCGCCGTTCCTCACGATCGACAAGGCTCTCGAAAAGCGCCTTCAGGACATGGCGTTCCAGATCGTCGAGGCGATCGGCGTGATCGGCGGCACGAACGTGCAGTTCGCGCACGACCCGAAGACGGGCCGCGTGGTGATCATCGAAATCAATCCGCGCACCTCGCGTTCGTCCGCGCTCGCCTCTAAGGCGACGGGTTTCCCCATCGCGCTCATCAGCGCCAAGCTCGCGGCCGGGATGACGATGGACGAGATTCCGTACTGGCGCGACGGAACGCTGGAGAAGTACACTCCGTCCGGCGACTACGTGGTGCTGAAGTTCGCCCGCTGGGCGTTCGAGAAGTTCCGCGCCGTCGAGGACCGCCTCGGCACGCAGATGAAGGCCGTTGGCGAGGTGATGAGCATCGGCAAGACGTACAAGGAGACGCTGCAGAAGGCGATCCGCGCCCTTGAGAAGGGCCGCGCCGGGCTTGGTTTCGCGAAGGACTTCCACGAGAGGAGCCTCGACGAGCTGCTCAAGATGCTCGCCGTTCCGAATTCCGAGCGCCACTTCCAGATGTACGAAGCCCTGCGGAAGGGTGCGACGGACGAGCAGATATTCAACCTCACCGGCGTCAAGGCGTACTTCGTGCAGCAGATGCGCGAACTCGTGCAGGAGGAGGAGGAAATCCTCAAGTACAAGGGTACGCTGCCGCCTGACGGACTGCTCGTGCAGGCGAAGAAGGACGGCTTCAGCGACAAGTATCTCGCCCAGCTCCTCAAGGTGCCGGAAAAGGACGTGCGCGACAGGCGCACCGCGCTCGGCTGCGTCGAGACGTGGCACGCCGTGCCAGTAAGCGGCGTGGAGAACCAGGCGTACTACTATTCGTCCTACAACGGCAAGCCTGGCGAAGTGCCAGTGTCGGACAACAGGAAGAAAGTGCTCATCCTCGGCGGCGGTCCGAACCGCATCGGCCAGGGCATAGAGTTCGACTACTGCTGCACCCACGCCGCGATGGCCATGCGCGAGGCCGGGTACGAGACGATAATGATCAACTGCAACCCCGAGACCGTCTCGACCGACTACGACACGTCGGACAAGCTCTACTTCGAGCCCGTGACGCTCGAAGACGTGCTGCAGATCTACCAGGCCGAGAAGCCGGAAGGAATTATCGTTCAGTTCGGCGGGCAGACGCCGCTCAACATCGCCGCCGCCCTCGAAGAGGCGGGGTGCAGAATCCTCGGCACGTCCGTGAAGTCCATCGACGCCGCCGAAGACCGCGATCTTTTCCACTCCATCATGGACCGTCTCGGCATTCCGATGCCAGAAAGCCGCATGGCGAGCGATCTGGACGGAGCACTCAAGGTTGTCGCCGAAATCGGCTACCCGATCGTCATCCGTCCGTCGTTCGTGCTGGGCGGGCGCGGCATGGAAGTGATCTACGACGAAATCATGCTGCGCGAGTACATCGCCAAGGCCGTTGGCGTCACGCCGGACCGTCCGCTCTATCTCGACCGCTTCCTGCATCACGCGCTGGAGTGCGAGGCGGATGCGCTTTCGGACGGGAACGACGTGTTCATACCGGCGATCATGGAGCACGTGGAGCTGGCGGGAGTGCATTCCGGCGACTCCGCCTGCGTGCTGCCGCCTGTTTCCATCAGCGAAGAGAACAAGGCGACCATCCTCGACTATACGCGCCGCATCGCGGGCGAGCTGAAGGTCGTCGGGCTCATGAACATGCAGTTCGCCATCGAGGACGGGAAGGTGTATGTGATCGAGGCGAATCCGCGCGCGAGCCGCACGGTGCCGCTCGTCTCCAAGGTCGCCGGCACCCAGATGGCGCGCATCGCGACGCGCCTCATGCTGGGCGAGAGCGTCAAGTCGCTCGGCCTCGACAAGAAGAAGACCATTCCGTATCACGGCGTGAAGGAAGCCGTGCTGCCGTTCGAGAAGTTCCCGGAGGTGGATCCGGTGCTCGGGCCGGAGATGCGTTCTACGGGCGAGGTGCTTGGCCTTGCGGAGACGTTCGGCCTCGCGTACTACAAGAGCCAGGAGGCGGCAGGACTGCCGCTCCCGATACAGCCCGGGAAGATGCTCGTCTCGCTCAGCGAGAAGCCGGACGACGCGGCGGTGGCCGCGAAGAACTTCGCGGATCTCGGCTTCGAGATCGTAGGCACCGAGGGCACGGTGAAGTTCCTGTGGGAGAAGGGCGTGCCGGCGAAGATGGTCGCGAAGATCGGCCAGGGCCGTCCGGACGTGCTGGACCTCATAAAGAACCGCGAGGTGACGCTCATCCTAAACACGCCGTCCAACAGGCGCGACGCCCGCGCGGACGACAATTCCATCCGCCGCGCCGCCATCAAGTACCGCGTGCCGTATCTCACGACCGTCGCCGCCGCGCTCGCTGCCAGCGAGGGCATCAAGGCCGCCCGCGAGGGCAAGGGCGAGGTGCGCTCTCTCCAGAGCTATCACGCCTCCATCACGGTGGAATAACGCACGGCGGCCCTGCGGCCGTCTTGCAAATGGAAAGGACGACTCCATGAACATGAACGTCAAGAATGTTGTCGCGGCGCTTTGCGCGGCGGCGTCTGTCGCCGTTGGCGCGGCCTCCCTTCGGGATGCGTTCGACAATCCGCCGGACTCAGCGCGCCCGTGGGTTTACTGGTACTTCATGGACGGTACTGCGACCAAGGAAGGAATGAAGGCCGACCTTGACGCGATGAAGGCCGCGGGAATCGGCGGCGTTCTAATTCTCGAAGTCGAGGGTGGACGCGTGCGGCGCGGCCCGCTTGAGTTTCTCAGCCCGAAGTGGCTAGAGCTTTTCGGCTACGCCATTTCCGAAGCAGGGCGCCTCGGCATCGAAGTTGCGATGGGCACCGGGCCGGGGTGGTGCGGTGCGGGCGGCAAGTCTGTTGTGCCGGACGACGCCATGCAGCATACCGTGGCGAGCGAAACGGCAGTGACAGGGCCGGCGGACTTCTCCGCCGTGCTGCCTGTCCCGAAGCCGCGAGCCCCGTTCTTCGGCGTGCGCACGCTTACGCCCGAACTCAAGAAGGAATGGGAGTCGTTTTACCGCGACGTCGCCGTGATCGCTTTCCCCGAGCCGGATGGCGCGGAGCGTCTGCCGGATGTCGACGAGAAAGCGCTGTACCATCGCGCTCCGTTCTCGTCCTGGCCCGGAGTGAAGCCGTATCTCACGCCGTCGAACAGGGCCGTGCCGCTGGGCAAGTGCGTCGATCCCGCAAAGGTGGTGAACCTCACCGCGAAAATGGACGCGTCCGGGCGGCTTGCGTGGCGCGTCCCGGAAGGCCGCTGGACGATAATGCGCATAGGCCGCCGCCTCACTGGGCAGACCACCCGCCCCGCGCCCCGGCCCGGTCTTGGATTCGAGACTTCCAAGTTCGACAGGGGCGCCATAGAGCGCCATCTGCGCGATTATGCGGACAAAATTCGCGCTGTCGCAGGGCCGCGCAGCTCCGGGCGCGGCTTCACCACGCTCCACTTCGACAGCTGGGAGATGAGTTCCCAGAACGGGTCGGAGGAGTTCTTCAAGGAGTTCGAACGCAGACGCGGATATTCTCCGATTCCATATATACCTGCAATCAACGGGCGCATCGTGCGTTCGACGGAAATCACCGAGCGCTTCTTGTGGGATTGGCGGCATACTGCGCAGGAGCTTGTGATCGAGAATCAGCTTATGCCGATAAGAGAATACGCCCACCGCAACGGGCTTGCGATGTCGAGCGAGCCTTACGATATGAATCCGTGCTGCGATCTGGAATCCGGCGCGGTGGCGGACGTTCCGATGTGCGAGTTCTGGTCCAAGGGGATGGGCTGCCCCGCCGAGTACAGTTGCGTGGAGGCCGTCTCGACCGCACACACGATGGGCCGCCCGGTAGTAGGGGCCGAGGCGTTCACTGCAAGTGCGGAATATTGGAAGCAGTATCCCGGCTCCATGAAGGCGCAGGGCGACTGGGCGCTCGCAATGGGCATCAACTGCTTCACGTTCCACACCTACCAGCACCAGCCGAGCCTGACGGACAAACCGGGCATGACTATGCATGGCTATTGGGGCGTGAATTGGCATCGCAACCAGACGTGGTGGCCGATGGTCGATTCCTATCATCGCTATCTCGCCCGCTGCCAGGCGGTGTTGAGGCAGGGGCGCCCAGTCTCCGATATCCTGTATCTTGAGCCGGAGGATGCGCCCATGGTGTTCCAGCCGCCGCGGGACGCTTTCATGCAAGGCGATTTTCCGGACAAGAAAGGCTACCAGTTCGACGGATGCGCGCCGGGCGTGTTCATGCGCCGCGCGAAGTTCGCCGGCGGGAAGATCGATTTCGCCGGCGGCGCGACGTACAGCGCGCTCGTGCTGCCGAAGACCGGCGCCATGACGCCGGCCCTCCTGAAGAAGATTCTCGAATGCGCCGAGGCAGGCGTGAAGGTGTATGGATTCGCGCCATGCAAGGCTCCGGGCCTTTCCAACTATCCGAAGTGCGACGACGAGGCCGCGGCTCTTTCGAGACGCATCGCCGCACTCGCCGTCCGCCCGGCGGAAAGCGCGGGCACGACCGCTTCCGATGCTGCGCTCGAGGCGCTTGAAAACGATGCGGCGTGGATATGGTCTGCGGGCGAGAAGGACGTGATGAACCAGCCGCATGGATCGGTCTGGTTCAAGACGACGTTTGCCGTGGAAAGGGTGGAGGACGTCGTCGGTGCGGCCGTCGCGATAACGGCGGACAACGCCTACCGGTTGTTCGTGAATGGTCAGCCGGCTGGCGACGGAATCGACTTCCACAAGGTCGGGCGCCATGACGTGATGCAGATGCTTAAGCATGGCGAGAACGTGATCGAGGTGCTTGCGGACAATTGGGATGCAAAGCCGAATCCGGCCGGGTTGATTGCCGCTTGCGCCATCGTGCGCAAGGACGGGCGTGCCGATACTCTTGCGACCGGTGCCTCGTGGGAGTACAGCTTCAATTGCGGTCTCATGGGCGAGCGGTATGCATCCGTGCAGACGCTTGGAAAGTTTGCCATGCGTCCGTGGCATCTCAAGCCGTCTTCGAAAATGTTTTTGTATCCGTCATATGAATCGACGGCCAAGACATTGGCGGATGCCGGGTTGCGTCCCGATTTCGAGACGGACGGAGACCTGCGGCACATACACCGCCGTGTCGATGGGGAGGATGTGTACTTCGTGGGCAACCGCCGCGATGCCGCGCAGCGGGCCGTGTGCAGGTTCCGCGTCGGCGGCGTGAAGTCCGTCGAGTGGTGGGATCCGCTCACGGGCGAGCGCCGCGCTCTGCCGGATTGGACGTGCGCAAACGGAGTGACGGGGATGACGTTGGATTTCGGGCCGGGTGAAAGCGTTTTTGTCGTACTTTCAGGCAAGGTCGGTACGCTTCCGACCGAGAAGTCCAATTTTCGTGCGGTGCGGAAAATAGCCGAAGTGTCTGGGCCGTGGCAGGTCAGATTCGACCCGGCCTGGGGCGGACCGAAGGGCGATGTGGAGTTCAATGAGCTTACTGACTGGGCGAAGCGTCCAGAATGGGACATAAGCCACTATTCGGGCATTGCGACGTACCGCAAGACGGTGGCGTGCGGCGAGGCGCCCGCGAGCATCAGTCTCGGCGATGTTGCGAATCTTGCAAGGGTGAGACTGAACGGGAAGGATCTCGGTTCGGTGTGGTGCCGTCCGTGGCGCGTCGCCGTTCCGCATGGTGTCTGGCGGGAAGGGGAGAACGTCCTCGAAATCGAGGTGGCGAATCTTTGGCACAACCGTCTTGTCGGCGATGCGTCGCTTCCGGCGGAAAAACGCCTTACGCGCACTACCGTGAATCCTTACGGCAAGAACGAGCCGCTCCGCAGGTCCGGCCTCTTCGGCCCTGTGGTGTTGGAAGGAGAATGAACTGCGTATTCCAATTCGCGGCGGCTGCCGCAGTCGTCGCCGCCGCGTCGGCCGCCGAACCGGTCGGTTTCAGGGAGCAGTGCCGGAAGCAGCTGTGGGTGACGTACCGCAGCTTCAACAAGGAACTTGAGCGCACGGGGCAGTTCGCCGCGATGGGCATCACGAACAGGTGCTTCTTCGCGGCGAACACCATCAACTCGGGCGGCAATCCCTACTGTGAATACCCGCTCATCTGGAAGGGTTTCAAGAAGTACGACTGGTCCGCGCTCGATGCGCAGGCGGAAGACCTCTTGAAGGCGAGCCCGGACGCGCGCTTCATGGTGATGATCGATCTCAACACGCCCTACTGGGCCACGCACAAGTTCCATCTCGATTCGTTCACCGATATCACCCATGCCGGCGTGATGCCGAATTGGCGCGACCGCACGCGGGAGTGGATGCTCGACTTCATTGCTTACGCCGAGAAGCGCTGGGGCGACAGGATCGGCTGCTACATTCTCTCCGGCGGCGGCACGAGCGAGTGGTACGAATACGACCGCGGGCGTACGAGCTACGCGAAGACGAGGGGATGGCAGGGCTGGTGCAAGGCGCGTGGCCTCTCCCTCGGCGAGGAGCCGCCCTCCCCGACGGCACTTGGCCGCGCCGCGTTCGAGAATCTCGTGTACGACCCCGCGACCGAGCCGGAGAAGATCGCCTACTGGAAGTTCCACAACTCGATCACCGCGAACGCCATCCTCTTCTTTGCGAAGGCCGCCCGCAAGGCCATTCCGAAGACGAAGGAGATCGGCGTGTTCTTCGGCTACTACCTCACGAGCTGCGTCAACCAGACGTCCTTCGCGCATCTTGACTACGAGCGCGTGTACGCCTCGCCGGACATCGACTTCTTCATTGCTCCTGGCAATTACTCCGACCGCGCGATCGGCGGCGGCGCCGGCAGCCAACTCGTGTACGGCACGGCCCTCCGCTACGGCAAGCGGTTTCTGCACGAAATCGATTTTGGTCCGCACGACCAGACCCGTTGGGGACGCGGCCTTTGGAAGACGCTCGAGGACGACCTCGCCGGCAACACGCGCGAGGCGGCGTTCGCGATGGCGAACAACGCCAACTACTGGTGGTTCGACATGTGGGGCGGCTTCTACCGCAATCCGAAGGGGCGCGAGCGCATCGCTGCGCTCAAGAAGGTTCAGGACGCGTTGTCGCCCGCGCCGTCCGTCGCGGAGATTCTGCTCGTGTGCGATTCCGAATCGCTTTACCATGTGAACGAGAAGTGTCCGCTCGAGCGCGCGTTCGGCCAGCACCTCCGCAACAAGCTCGGGCGCATCGCCGCACCCTACGACATCTATTCGTTCGGCGACATGCCCGTGCTTGACATGAACCGCTACAAGCTCGTCTGCCTCAATTCCACGCTGCTCATCACGCCGGAACGGGCGAAGTTTTTGCGCGAGAAGGTGTGCGCGAACGGGCGCACCGTCCTTTGGTGCTACGCGCCTGGCGTGACGGACGGCAAGTCGCTCGATGTCGGGCGCGTGGAGGAGTGGGCGGGCGTCCCGTTCAAAACGCCGGGCGTCAGCGCCACGCAGATGGACGGCTGGCGCAGCGTCTATGCATACGACTACAAGCTCTTCACGCCCGAATCGCTCACGAAGATCGCATCGGACGCGGGCGTTCATCTCTATTTGGACAAGCCCGCAACGGTGTTTGCGAAGGAGGGTTTCCTCGCCGTCCACTTGAAGGACGGCGGCGAAAAAACGATCCGTCTGCCGCGAAAGGCCGTCCGTGTGGTCGATCTTCTCGCGGGCGCGACCGTGGCGGAGAATGCTGACAGTTTCACCGTTCTGTTCGGCTCTCCAGATACGCGACTCTTCAAGGTTTTCCGGTAAGCTCTCGATTGAAGCAAAAAAGGATGGCGAGTATGGGAATGAGGACGATGGCGGCAGTGCTAGGGGCGCTGGCCGTTGCGATGTCGGCTGGAGCCGATTGGCGCGATGAAATCGGCAAGGGGTGGCGTACCTTGCGTCCGGGCGTGCGCGTTCGGGAGTATGCTTTCGATCAGCCTCGTCTCATGCGTGCGTATGTCGTCCGGATAAATCTGACGGAACCCGGCATCGGTTTCGCCGCGACTGAGCGTGCCGACAGATGGGGCGAACCGCTGGACGCCGTTACCAACGCCTCGCTGCGCATCGAGACGAAGTGCGAGACGACGGTCGCGTTCATGGAACGGCTCTGCGGCGAAGGCCGCAATGCCGTGGTGGCGGTCAATACCGCCGCATGGTCGCCCTACCCGCCGCCAAAGGGATGTTCCTACGCCGATCCCAGCGGATGGTGCGTGTCCGGCGGCGTGGAGGTGTCGCGTCCGGACAGGCCGAGGGGCGTGTTTGCAATCCGCAAGGACGGCACGGCTGCGATTGGACTTTCGGAGGACTTGTCCAAGAGGAAGGATATCGCGTTCGCGGCGAGCGGGTTCGGCCTGATCATGACGAACGGCGTCGCGGCGGCGGACGGGCTTTACAATCCCGTAAATCAGCATCCGCGCACGGCGATCGGACTTGCAGACGGCGGACGGACTCTCGTGTTTCTCGTCGTCGACGGGCGCCAGCCCGGATACAGCCTCGGCGCGGATCTCGACGATTTGCGGAGAATGCTGCTTAGCGAAGGCGTGACGGACGCGGTGAACATGGATGGCGGCGGATCTTCGTCGCTGGTCGTGCGCGACCCGGCGACAGGCCGTGCGCGGATGCTGAACCGCCATGTCAGATGCAGGACGAGGGCGACAGCCGTGAACTTCGCCGTCACGTTCGACGGAGAAGTTCCGCGCGAGGTCGAACGTTCGGCGTCCGTATACCATTCGTATGAATTCGGGCCGATCGCTGATACGCCTGCGCCGAAAGGGTTCAAGCCGTTTTATATCAGCCACTACGGACGTCACGGGTCGCGGCGGCTTACCGGAAGTGCAATTTCGGACGTTATGGGTGCGCTTGAAAAGGCGGACACGCGCAACGTCCTCACCGAGACAGGGCGGAGCCTTCTCGGACAAATGCATAAGATCGCCGCCATCCATGACGAGATGAACGGGCAGCTTACGGAACGCGGCGTCTGGGAGCACCGGCGGCTCGCCCGCCGGATGGCGGAGAGATTCCCGGATGTGTTTTCGCGTCCGCGCCGCGTCCGCTGCCGCAGTTCCGTGAGTCCGCGGGTCTTGACCAGCCAGGTGAATTTCACGATGGCCTTGAAAGAGGCTGCGCCGCAGCTTGAGTTCGACTTCGCGACTGGCGAACGGCACCACAAGGTAATCAATCCTCTGCATTGGGCGAGGAAAGACAGGCCCGACGTAGTTCCGCGCACGACGAAACTCTGCGATTCGCTCGTGAAAGACTTGATTGATCCGAAGCCTCTCGTCGGGCGCATCTTCGCGGCGGGCGGCGAGCCGGAAAATCCGCTAAAGTTCGCACAGTCGCTCTTCGAATGCGCGTCGATATGCCAGTGCTGCCGCTGCGAACTGGACGGACAGGACATCTATCGCTTTTTCGAGGCGGGAGAAATCGAGGCGCATTCGCGCGCTTTGTCCGCCCGGCATTATCTTGGCATGGGGAACTCCAAGGAGTTCGGCGAGTTTGTTTCCGCGAGCGAGGCCAAGTTGGCGCACGACATGGCCGCGTGCGCACAGGCCGCTGTCGCCGACGACCGCATCGCGGCCGATCTGCGTTTCGGGCACGACTCCGGGCTTTGGCCGCTTGCCGGGTTTCTTGGCCTGGAGGGACCGGGAGACCGCGTCAAGGCGGCGGATTCGCCGTCCGCCTGCCCTGCGTGGAAGTGGCTGCCCATGGCTGCCAACTTCCAGATGATTCTCTATCGGAACAATTCAGGCGAGGTGCTGGTCAAGCTCCTATGGAACGAACGCGAGATGCGCATGCGCGGTCTCACGCCGGTTTCGGGTCCGTACTACAGGTGGAGCGACGTTCGCGCCAGGATGGAATGAGTGGCGGCGTAGTCAAAGTCGTACTACTTGTTCCAACAAATATCCGGCAAATAGTATTATTTGCGAAGCTGCCCCTTGTGGCATTTATCACGTACCCAAGAAATTAGCGGGGCGAATTTACCGCTTGCATCCGTCATGGCAAGTTTGTTATACTCTTGTGGATTTTTCTGCCTTGTATACGCTGTGCTTGTCTAGGTCTAGTGGCTTGGGCTGCACCTGTATGGGAAAAGAGAGGCTTATAGACAATTTGGTGAACAGAATGGACATATCAAGAAGATGGTTTATTGGCGGAGCCGCGTCTTTCGGTGCGATGGGCGCAGCGCCGATGCTGCGGGCCGCGCCGGGAGCGATGTCCGGCGGAAAGCCTAATCTTGTTTTCGGTGTGTTGAGCGACATCCACTTGTCGATAGTCCGCACTAAGGATGGTGGATTCCGTTTCGAGGGCGAAGAAATGTTCCGCAAGGCGCTGGAGTGGTTCCGCGGCAATGGCGTGGACGGCGTCGTGGTTTGCGGCGACATGGCTAATTTCGGGCTTGTGGACGAACTGGAGGCTGTCGCCCGCGCTTGGTACGCCGTGTTTCCGAACGACAAGGCGCCCGACGGACGACGCGTCGAAAAGCTTTTCGTATACGGCAACCACGACTGGGAAGGCTACAAGTACGGCGGCAAGGCGAAGGCGCTTTTCGGCGAAAAGGGTTTCGACCACGCGATCCGCAAGGATCTTTGCTCCGTCTGGCGCAAGTGCTTCCACGAGGGCTACGCTCCGATATGGCGCAAGGAAGTGAAGGGCTATTCGTTCGTCGGCGCGCACTGGATTGCCGACCATTGCAGGGGTTGGGACGAAATCGGCGTGCCGCAGACGCCGGCGTGGTTCGCCGCCAATGGCGCGACGCTCGATCTATCCAGGCCGTTTTTCTACATGCAGCACCCGCCGCTCCGGGACACGTGCCATTGCGGCTGGGTCTGGGGGCACGACGACGGCAAGAACACCGCCGCCCTCTCGAAGTTCCGGAACGCCGTGGCGTTCTCTGGCCATTCGCACGCTTCCATCAACGACGAGCGGGCGATCTGGCAGGGCGCGTTCACGTCCATCGGCGCTGGTTCGCTCAAATACGTCGGCCTTGAATACGGCGACGTTGGTCCGTTCGGGCGCGAGAACGACTATCCCATGCGCGGCCAGCGCGGCGAAGAGGCTTACAAGATCATGCGCAAGCTCAATACGCACGCCGACGGGCATCAGGGCATGCTCGCCCGTGTGTTCGACGACCGGATCGTGTTCGAGCGCCGCGATTTCGAGGACGGGACGCGCCTCGGCGACGACTGGGTCGTCCCGACGCCGGCGGCGGACCCTTCGCCGTTTTCCTTTGCGAAGCGCGCTGCGGCAAGCATTGCTCCGCAGTTTCCGAAAGGCGCCACGATCAAGGTGCGCATGGCGAAGGGCAGGAATCGCGGCGGCAAGGGCGTGCCGTCCGAGGAGCAGCCGGTACTCGAGGTGACGATTCCGCCGGCCAGCCGCAAGGGTTGCGGAAGGGCGCTGGATTATGCGCTGAAAATTACGGACGGAACAGGCGTCTGCGACGACAGGTACGTGTTCGCAAAGGGCTTCTACCGTTCGGAGGCCAGCGGCAAGATGAACGTCGACACGGTGTGCAGACTTGCGGCGAGGCGGCTGAAGTCGTGCGGCGCCGTCCGCATCGAGGTCAGTCCGCGCAATTGCTTCGGCAAGGCGGGCGATCCGATCTCGGCGGATTTCCGGCTGCCGCGGCGCGGATAGCAAGAGAGGAACTCTACATGGATGCGGAGAAACCAGATTTTTCGACATCGGCACATCTGCTGCCGCACTTCAACCGCGAGGGAATGCGGTTCGGTACGGCTGCGCTCGTGCTGGCGTTCTTTTTTGCGGGAGGAGCGGTGGCGCTTTCGGGCGTGGAGCCCGTCGTGCGCGTTGGCCAGACGATGGTCGCCGGTGAGACAGTGCTGGGGAGTTTCAAATGAGCAAGTTCCGTCTGAGGGGACGCCGGAGGAAGAACCGTGCGCCATCGCGCGACCGCGTGCCGCTGCGCACGATCGCTCCGAACCTGATAACGTCGATAGCCGCCTGCGCCGGCATGACGAGTATTACGATCAGCGCGACCAACTACGCCAAGACGCTCGCGGGCGTTCCGGCCACGTCGCGGGAGTGGTTCATGGCGCTCTTCGCGTTGCTTGTTGCCTGCGTATGCGATGCGATGGACGGGCGCGTGGCGCGTCTGCTCAACGCAAGCTCCAAGCTCGGCGCGGAGCTTGATTCGCTCGCCGACTTCGTGAACTTCGGCGTGGCTCCGGCGATGTTCATGTATTTCTGGTGCCTTTCCGGCCGGCCGGACATGCCGCAGAACGTTAAGAACCTGCTGCTTGGCGCGGCGCTTTTCTACGCGCTGTGCGACGCCTTCCGTCTTGCCCGCTTCAACACGATGCTGGAACAGCCTGCCATACCGTATTGGAAGAACTTCTTCCTCGGCGTCCCTGCGCCGGGCGGGTGCTGGATGGTGCTTACGCCGGCGATACTGGCGCTTTCGTTCGACGGCGGCTCGCGCTCCGTCGCGTCCGTCGCGCAGAACCCGTGGTTCGGTGCCGGGATGCTGCTTTTCATCGGCGTTCTGATGGCAAGCCGGCTTCCCACGATTTCGCTGAAGTCAGTCCACATTTCGCGCTCCTACCTGTTGCCGACGATGGCCGGATTGCTGCTCCTCATAGCGTTTCTCGTCACCAATTTCTGGCTTACCCTCGGCGTCGTCGGCGCGGGCTACATCGCCACCGTTCCGTTCGTCGGCATGGTGTTCTTGAAAGTGCGAGCAAGATATCTCGCCGAACAAGGCGACGAGGCGGTGGCTTGACGTCTTCCTGCGAGCTGTGCCCGCGGCGGTGCCGCGTCCGGCGCATGGAAGGGGAGACGGGGTTCTGCCGCGCCGGCGCCTTGCCGCGCGTGTTTCGCTGGGGGCCGCACTTTGGCGAGGAGCCTCCGCTCGTCGGGGCGAACGGATCGGGATGTGTGTTCTTTTCGCGCTGCACGATGAAGTGCCTCTATTGCCAGAACTCGCCGTGGAGCTGGAAGGGCGGCGGAGAGGATATCTCGGTGCCGCGTCTCACGGAGATATTGCGCGAACTCGCCGTGAAGGATGGCTGTTCGAACTGGAATCTCGTGTCGCCCACGCCGTATCTTCCGGCAATACGCGAGGCTGCCGCGCCGCTTCTTGCGGAAGGCATACGTTTGCCGTTCGTGTGGAACTCGTCCGGCTACGAGAGGGTCGAGACGCTTGCCGGATACCGCGATCTTTGCGACATCGCGCTGATCGACATGCGCTACGCGGACGATGCGACGGCGCGCGCGACGTCCGCCGCGCCAGGCTACGTTGAAGCCAACAGGGCGGCGGTTCGCTATCTGCACGACGAACTCGGTCCGCTCGATTCGGACGTACCTGGCTCCGCGACGCGAGGCGTGATCGTGCGGCTTCTCGTGCTGCCCGGCCATGCGGAGGAAGCCGTGGAGAACCTTGCCTGGCTCGCCGGCGAGGGCTTCACCGATCTGCACGTCGCCGTGATGAGCCAGTACACTCCGGTCTACAAAGCGCTCGAAACACCGCCGTTCGATCGCGCCGTGACGGAGGATGAGTACAATCTCGTGGCAGAGGCTGCGGCCGATTTCGGGTTCGACCGCGGCTGGGTGCAGGGGTTCGAGGCGTCCGGAGCGTCCAACCTTCTGGGCGAGGCGATGCCTGCCGGCCACGGACGCGTGGGATAGTTCAGTTTTTTCCCACTATCCGCCATGCGCGGGCGGGAAGCGTTCCCTCATACTTCACGTCCTCGAATTTGAGCGAGTACTTCTGCTCGGCGAGCGTCCAGTTGACGAGGACGGCGGCCTTGCGTCCGTCTTTCGCTCGCCATTCGGAGTGGAACACGCACGGGAGCGCTTTCTGCACGGCGACGCCGCTTTCGTGTGGGCGTTTGTAGCTGCTCGTTGTGAGGAACTCCGTGCGCTTTGTCGCGCACGTCAGTTTCGCGGGCTTCAGCATCTCGCCGTCGAAGAGGAGGTCCTTGTGGTCGTGGTAGAATTTAGCGGAGTCCTTCATGAACTGGATGTCTTTTGCGATGCGCGGATTCGTGACGTCCCTCATGACGAAGTTGTGTACCATCGGCTGCACTCCCCACACGATTCCGCGCGCGAATTCGACGGCGAACTGGTCCGGGTATTTGGCGATCTGTTTTTCCACGTCGGGCAGGTCGGTGCATTTTCCCCACAGCGGATCCCAGCCCGGAATGCCGCCGGGCGTGGCGAAGGAGCCGAAGATTGCACAAGCGCCGCGGTATATCACGGTGACGGTGGGAACCGGCTCGCTCAGCGGCATTACGCCGAGTCCATTTCGCTCCCAGCTGGAGTAGAGCATGATGAACGATTCGAATTTGTCCAGATACGTCTCGCTAGTCGCTTCGGAGGAGAGCAGGAAGCCGGGATTGTCCGCATGGACTTCGTCCACGTAGCGGCGGTATCCTTCCACGAGCGCGCGCGAATCGCCGGGCGCGTGCCTGTGGCGCGGGTTGAAACAGGCGTGGTGCGCGGCGCAACTGATCATGTCTATGTATACGCCGTCCAGGCCCGTCGATGCCAGCTTGTGCTCAAGGTCGCGCATCTTGCGTTGGAACTTCGGCGCCTCGCCGCAGGCATTCGCCAGGCTGTGTTTTGTGAATGGATTGTATATGTGAGCGAAGATTCTGCCCGTGTCGCGCACGACCGCGCTTTCGAGTCCTCCATCTGCCCAGCGTGGGTCGTCTTCGTCCCACGCCATCCCGTTCGTGTAGACTTGCACGAACGCTCCGCGATCCCTCATGCGCTTGACGGCGGCGCGGAACGCGGCTTCGCCGTCGCGTGGCGGCCAGAAGAACGGATATTCAGTGTCGTACGGAACGTTGTGCCACCAATACCAGTCGAGGCCTACTTTCAGGCCTGTTTCCCTCATGAACCAGTGTACGGGCGGTTCGGATACGGCTATGTTCCCGCGGCTCCACATCCAGAGGTCGATCTCGCGTAGTTTGGAGAAGTCGCGCGCGGCGGCTCTCTTGAACCACGGCGTCGTCTCCATCCATTCGCGGTGCATCTTTGCCGCCTCGTACCAGCCGCCGCGATACGGCGCGCAGACGCCGGAAAACGGCAGTGCGCCCGCTTTGGCCGTCTTTTCCGTGACAGGCTGGCGGCAGAGGTTGCGCAGCACGAGCGTGTTGGGAGCGCTTCCGATGGTGGACTGCATTTTCGTACAGTACATACGCGCATCGCCTCGCTGGTCGAGGAAGTGCGATACGCCCCCCTCCTCCAGCGCCGCCATGCAGTTGAACACGAGGAACTCGGGGCCGGAGTCGGTGACGATTTGCCCCCGGTGCATTTTCTTCCAATTGGGACGCGAGATGTCGCCTGCGAAGCGCGGACAGAAAACCGCCGTATTCTCCGTGCGCGGAACGACCACCTCCGGGAACACGATCCATTGTATGTACTTTTCGCTTTCGTTGCCGGAGTAGTCGAACGACGTGTATTCGAATCCTCCGCCCGGACGCAGCGTCAATTTCGCCGTCACGGTGAAGTCGTCTCCGCAGAGCGGGTGGCCTTTCCACATTGCGGTCACCACGTTGCCGTTTGTGGAAACCGAAAGCGATTTCATCTGGCCGTGCGGCACGGAGACGGTCGGCACGAACGCACGCTCGGAGCCTGTTCCTCCCGACGATTTCGCTTTTTTCGCGGGACGCCATTCGCCAAGACCGAGGGTGAAGCCCACTCGCACGCCGTCTACGGGAACGGTGGTTTCTGCTGCGGGTGAAAGCAGCGCGGCGGCAATGGAAGATAGCGCAAAAACAGTTTTTCTCATTTGAATTGCCTCTCTCTTTTTTCTCTATCGGGAATACGATACCAAATGCAATCGTCCGTTGCAAGTGCAAATGGGTGTTTCTGAATATTGCAAAAAGGGAAGTCGATATGATATACTGGGCATGGAAAGACAAGGAGATCAATCCGAAATGAATACAGTGAAATTTGCAGCGGCGGCGTTGGTTGCAGCCGCGGTCTGCGCGCCGATTCGCGCGGATGCAGAAGGGCAGGTCGGCCTGTTTTACTTTTTGTGGCACGGGGAACACGGACGAAACGGTCCGTGGGACATATCGAAAATACTTGCGGCAGATCCGGAGGCTGGACACAAGCCGAATGGGTCCATGTGGGGGCCGTGGGGGGCGTACCATCATTGGGGCGAGGCGCTTTACGGTTATTATTACGCGGACGACGAGTGGGTGGTCAGGCGCCACATGAAACTCATCATGCAGGCGGGGATCGACTTCCTTTTCTTCGATACCACCAACGCCCACATCTATGAGAAGAATGCAAAACTCGTCATGCGCGTTCTAAAGGAGTACTATGATGCCGGATGGCGTGTGCCGAATGTGATGTTCTACACGAATACGGCGTCCGGCAAGACGGTGCGGAAGATATACGACGCCGTGTACAAGCCGGGGTTCGCAAAGGAGGTGTGGTACAAGCTGGATGGCAAGCCGGTTATTGTGGCGAAGGAGGAGGAGTGCGACGCAGAAACGAGATTGTTTTTCACTATCGTCAAGTCGCAGTGGCCGAACGAGGCGTCGAAGAAAGGTGGATGGCCCTGGATGGACTTTGAGCGTCCGCAGCGACTGTTCCCCGGCGAGAAAGTGGCGAAGAGCGTGATGAACGTCTCCGTGGCGCAACATCCGCAGCTCAGGTTCGGCGATAGTGCGATGTATGGCGAGAAGGGGAATCGTGGGCGGTCGTTCCACAACGGCGCCAACGACCCCGCGTCCGACGCTTGGAAGATGGGGTTCAATTTCCAGGAACAGTGGAATCGAGCCCACGAGGCGAAGCCGGACATCGTACTGGTCACTGGATGGAACGAATGGATTGCGGGGCGATGGCACAGGCACGGCTGCCCCGGGCGTCCAATCCAGTTCGTGGACTGCGCGAATGCCGAATTTTCCCGTGACATCGAGATGATGCGCGGCGGTTATGGCGACGCCTACTTCCTCAAACTGCGCGACAACGTGCGTCGGTTCAAGGGGGTGCGCGACGCCGAGATGTCTACCCCACGTCTTTCCCCGCGCCGCTACCGCTGCTTTCTGGATTCCGCCATGCCGCGAAACCACGCCGGCTACGGTACGAATTACGTGAACCGCACACAGCGCAATGCGCCTGAATGGATTGACGTCGCACATGACGCGCAGAACGTCGTGTTCACGGTGAAGACGCAAAACCCGGTTTCAGGCAAGGAGGGAGAGGGTGATTTCATGCGTATGCTTGTGGACGGAAAGCCGGTCAATTCCTTGGGCGAGATGAAGATTTCGGGCGATATGATGATTCTCAAGAT
>JAFPNP010000059.1 GCA_017411125.1 Kiritimatiellia bacterium | reverse complement strand
TCAGCGAAATTATGGGCTCCAACGGCTCCTCGTCGATGGCGTCCATCTGCAACGGCTGCCTCGCGCTCATGGACGCCGGCGTGCCGCTCAAGCGCACCGTCGCCGGAATCTCGATCGGCCTTTTCACCAACGAAGACCAGTCCAAGAAGGTTCTCGTCACCGACATCCTCGGCGCCGAAGACCACTGCGGCGACATGGACTTCAAGGTGGGCGGCACGCGCAAGGGCATCACTGGCTTCCAGGTAGACCTGAAGCTGCGCGGCCTCACGTGGGATCTCGTCGAGGGCGCCATCAAGGCCGCCCACGACGCGCGTCTGAAGATCATCGACTTCATGGAGAGCGTGATCCCGGCGCCGCGCGCGGAACTCAGCCAGTACGCGCCGCGCATGGAGGTCATGAAGATTCCCGCCGACAAGATCGGAGCGCTCATCGGCAAGGGCGGCGAGACGATTCGCGGCATTTGCGACCGCACCGGCGCCCAGATCGACATCGAGGAGGAAGGCGACTTCGGAATTGTCTCCATCTTCGCCACGCTCGGCGACATGATGGAGGCGGCCAAGAAGGAGGTCATGGCGGCGACGGCGGAGGCCGAGGCCGGCAAGATCTACGAGGGCACCGTCACCGGCATCAAGGAGTTCGGCGCGTTCGTGCAGATTCTTCCCGGAATCGACGGATTGTGCCACATTTCCGAGCTGAGCGACAAGCGCGTGCCGAACGTCGAAGCCGTCTGCAAGGTCGGCGACAAGATGCTCGTCAAGTGCCTGAGCGTGGACGACCGCGGCCGCATCAAACTCTCTCGCCGCGAGGCGATGAAAGAGGCGGATGCCGCCGCGCAGCAGGCGTGACGGTCATTCGATCACCACGCTTGTGCCGATATCGCACAGTTCGCGGAGACGCACGGCGTTCCAGTTCGAAAGACGGAAGCAGCCGTGCGACTCCGCGCGCCCTATCTGTTCCGGCCACGGCGTACCGTGTATGCCGTAGGTCGGAAGGGTGAGGCCGATCCAGGCAAGCCCGACGGGGTTGTTCGGGCCGGGCGGATAGATGTACTTCTGGCGTCCGGCGGAGGGGGCGTCTGGCTTGTAGGTGTAGTTCGGGTTGGGTATGAGCGTGGATACCTGTATCTCTCCGGACGGCGGCAGCTTGTTCTTTTCTGCGGCGATGGAGCAGGGGAAAAGCGCCAGCAGCCTGCCTTTGGAATCGAACGCCGTAATCTCGCGGCGGGCGAGCGAGACGCGCAGAACGTCCGCAAGCACGGGCGGTTCGCCTTTTTCCCGTTTCGGCTGCGGGAAGTACGGCAGCTCGATTGCCGAGCCGACGGGAGGATTCGGCCAACGCACTTTCGGGTTGAGGGCGCGGAGCGTCGCTTCGGTGACGCGCCCCCGCTCCGCGTACATCTCGAGGAGCGACTGGTAGCCCATGGCCGTCATTGTGGCTTTGCCGGCCGGGTCGCGCGGAATGCGCACAATGGCGCGGCGGTCTTCGGGCGTCACGAGAATCGTGGTGAAAAGGTTTGTTTCGCCGGGGAAAAGGCTTTCCCATGCGTTCGGTTGCTGTCGGCGCGTAGGGAACGGGATTCCCCGCACGGCGCAGTACGTGGCGAGGGCCACGTCCGTCTTGCGCCCGCACCGTCCGTCCATCGCGTTCACGGAGAAACCGCGCCTGTCGAGACATATCTGCAGGGCGAGGATGTTTCCGGCGGGATGCGGAAGCCTCGCCGCGGCGCCGGGGGGGGCGGCGAAGGCTGCGCAGGATGTCAGAAGAAGAAAAATTACGATATGTTTCATCGGTTTGTAGTTTACCAAATCGGCGGAATGGTGTAAAATCTATGTTTCAACTTTTTGGAAAGGAAGGAAAAGGAATATGACAGTCGATACGTTGTGCGTCCAGGGCGGGTGGCAGCCGAAGAAAGGCGAGCCGCGCCAGGTGCCCGTGTATGCGTCCACCACGTTCCGCTACGAGACGTCGGAACAGATGGCGGATCTTTTCGACCTCAAGGAGCCAGGCTACTTCTACACCCGCCTCGCAAACCCGACCAACGACCAGGTGGCGAAGAAGATTGCCGCGCTCGAGGGCGGCGTGGCCGCGATCCTCACGAGTTCCGGCCAGGCGGCGTCCACGTTCGCTGTCCTGAACCTGTGCGGCGCGGGCGATCATGTGGTGTGCAGCGCGCAGATATACGGAGGCACGTTCAACCTCTTCGCGGTGTCGCTGAAGAAACTGGGCATCGAGTTCACGTTCGTCGATCCGGGCGCGTCGCCGGCGGAAATCGCCAAGGCGTTCCGCCCGAACACGAAGTGCGTGTTCGGCGAGACCGTGGCGAATCCGTCGGGCGTGGTGCTGGACATCGCGAAGTTCGCGAAGGCCGCGCACAAGTTCGGCGTGCCGCTCATCGTGGACAACACTTTCCCCACGCCCGTCCTATGCCGTCCTTTTGAGTTCGGTGCGGACATCGTGACCCACGCCACCACCAAGTACATGGACGGTCATTCTTCGCAGGTGGGCGGCTGCATCGTGGACAGCGGCAACTTCGACTGGTCGAAATATCCCGAGCGTTTCGCCGGGCTTGTGGCGCCGGACGAGTCGTACCACGGTCTTTCCTACGTCAAGAACTTCGGCAAGCAGGCGTACATCGTGAAGGCCACGGCGCACCTCATGCGCGATTTCGGGTCCATTCCATCGCCGTTCAACGCATTCCTTCTGAATCTCGGCCTCGAATCGCTGCACGTGCGCATCCGCCGGCACGCCGAAAGCGCGCTGACGATCGCCAAGTGGCTCAAAAAGCAGCCGAAGGTCGCATGGGTGAAGTTCGCCGGTCTGCCGGACGATCCTGGGCACAAGCTCGTCAAGAAACAGTTCAAAGGGCCGAGTCCGTGCGGCGTGATGACGTTCGGCATAAAAGGCGGACGGGAGAAGTCCATCAAGTTCATGGACGCTCTCAAGGTTATAGGAATCGTCACGCACGTGGCCGACGCATGGAGCTGCGTGCTGCATCCGGCCTCGCATACGCACCGCCAGCTCACGGACGAGCAGCTCAAGGCCGCGGGAATCCCGCCAGACCTCATCCGCTTGTCTGTCGGCCTTGAAGACCCGCAGGATCTCATCGCCGATCTCAAGCAGGCTCTGGCCAAGATCTGAAAACGAAATCGAAATAGAGACGGAAAATGGCAAAAAAGGAAAAAGAAGATACCGCCGAGGTGCCGGAAAAGCCGGAACCTTCGGAAACCCCGGAAGAACCGGAAATTTCGGAAAAGCCGGATAGCGCGGAACCCGCGGAAAAGCCGGCGGAACCAGACTGGAAAGACCAGTACGCCCGCACGCTCGCCGATTTCGACAACTACCGCAAGCGCGTGGCGCGCGACCGAGAAGAACTTGCGCAGTTCGCCGCGAAGGACATCCTGAAGGATCTTCTTCCGACGGTGGACAATCTCGCGCTCGCCCTCGAAAAGGCCGAGAACAAAGACGATCCTTTCGTGCAGGGTGTGAAGCTCGCATACGACGGATTCCTCAAGGCGCTTGCCGACCACGGCGCGACGCCGATCGATTCGAAGGGCGAGCCGTTCGACGCGAACTACCACGAGGCGCTTGCGCAGCTGCCTTCCGCCGACGTTGCGGAGGGCGTGGTGATGAACGAGGTGAAGCGCGGCTGGCTGCTTCACGGCAAACTCCTGCGCGCGGCGCAGGTGGTGGTGTCCAGCGGCGCGCCGGCGGAGCCGACGGAGGCGTGACATGGCGGAGAAGCGCGACTATTACGAGGTTCTTGGCGTATCCAAGACGGCGAGCGCGGACGAGATAAAGAGTGCGTACCGCAAGCTCGCGATGAAGTGGCACCCCGACCGCAATCCGGACAATCCGGAGGCGAAGGAGAAATTCCAGGAGGCGTCGGAGGCATACGAGGTGCTGTCCAACCCGGAGAAGCGCCAGCGCTACGACCAGTTCGGCCACCAGGGCGTGAACTTCGGCCCGGGCGGATTCGACTTCGGGCGCGACTTCTCGCACTTCCAGGACGTAGACCTCAACGACATCCTCGGCGCCTTCTTCGGCGGCGGCGGCGGTTTCGGCGGCTTCGGCGACTTCTTCGGCGGACGCCGCCGGCGGGCGGCCGATCCAAGCGGGCCGCAGCCCGGCGCCGACATGACGATGGAGATGGAAATCGACTTCGAGGAGGCCGTGTTCGGCAGCGAGCGCACTATGAAGCTCACCGTGCCGGACCAGTGCCCGGACTGCCGCGGCACCGGCGCCGCAAACGGCGCGAAGCGCGTCACGTGCCCGACGTGCCACGGACGCGGCGCGGTGATTGGCGGCAGCGGTTTCTTCCAGGTGCGCCAGACGTGCCCGAAGTGCGGCGGCGCCGGCACGGTCGTGGAAAACCCGTGCAGGACGTGCAGCGGCTCCGGGCAGGTGCGCACGCCGCGCACGATCACCCTGCGCATTCCGAAAGGCGTGGACACCGGATCCCGCCTGCGCCTTTCCGGCAAGGGCGCGGGCGGCTTGCGCGGCGGTCCGCCCGGCGACCTCTACGTCGTGCTGAACGTGCGCGACAGCGACATCTTCGAGCGCGAGGACACGGACCTGTTCGTGACCGTACCCGTCTCGCCAGTGCTTGCCGCTCTCGGCGGCGACGTGGACATCCCGACGCCGGACGGCGTCGCCACCGTGAAGATTTCAGCAGGGACGCCGAACGGCAAGCAGCTGCGCCTGCGCGGCAAGGGCGTGCCCGACCTGCGCGGCGGCCCGGCCGGCGATCTCGTGGCGCGGATTGTGTTCGAGGTGCCCACGCGCCTCACCGGGAAGCAGCGCGGCGCGCTGGAGGATCTTGCCAAGGTTCTCGACGACGGAAACTTCCCGGAAGCGCGGGCGTTCAACGACCGCCTTAAGACGTTCTATTCGCGCCGCGACAAGCTGCGCGGCTGAAAGAGGGAGAACGATGAAGAAGGACGCAGTTCGAAAACCGGACGAAAGCAAGATCGCCTCCCTCGTGCGCCAGCTGCTCGTGGAGCTTGGCGAGGATCCGGAGCGCGAGGGCCTGCTTAAGACGCCCATGCGCGTCGCCAAGTCGCTCTCGTATCTCACGCAGGGCTATCGCCAGACGCCGAGGGGCGTGCTCAACAACGCCGTGTTCGACGCCGGCGCGAACCACATGATCGTGCTGCGCGGCATAGAGGTGTATTCCATGTGCGAGCACCACCTGCTGCCGTTCTACGGCACGTGCGCGATAGGGTACATCGCCAAGGACAAGGTGCTTGGCGTCTCGAAGCTCGCACGCATCGTGGACGTCTACGCGAGGCGCCTGCAGATACAGGAGCGCCTCACCGAACAGGTCGCCGCGGCGGTGCGCGACGCGGCGAAGGCGGAGGGCGTGGGAGTGGTGTTCACGTGCCGCCATCTTTGCATGATGATGCGCGGCGTCGAGAAGCAGAACTCCGAGATGACCACGTCCGCCATGCTCGGCAGCTTCCGCGAAGACGAGAAGGTGCGCCAGGAGTTCCTCTCGTTCGTGTGACGCGGCTATTCGCCTATGCCGAGCTTGCCGAGGCGGTAGTTCATCATCCGCGGCGACACGCCAAGCTCGCGCCCCGCCGCGCTGTGGTTGCCGTTGTGGCGGCGGATGGCGTCTTCGAGCACATGGCGTTCATAGGCGGCCAGCCGTGCGGCGAGCGTCTGCCTGTCTTTTGCCTCTCCGGCGTCGTATGGCGTTTCCGCGAACTCTTCAGCCTGCACCTGCGGCGGAAGGTTGTAGCCGTGGATTGTGTCGTCCGCCGCCGTCAGCACCGCGCGCTCGATGCAGTTTTCCAGTTCGCGGACGTTTCCCGGCCATTTCCACGCAAGCAGCATGTTGACGGCGGGCGGAGATATCTTCGTGACCTTCTTTCCGTATTTCACGCTCATGCGCTCCATGAAATGCTCTGCGAGCAGCAGCACGTCGCCGGTGCGCGCGGCTAGGGCCGGCATTGCGATCGGGAACACCGAAAGGCGGTAGTACAGGTCTTCGCGGAACTTCCCCTCCGCCATCATGCGTTCCAGGTCGCGGCTCGTCGCGGCGATGAACCGCACGTTGGAACGTATCTCGGCGTTGGAGCCGACGCGGGAGAACGTGCGTTCCTGCAGGAAGCGCAGCAGCTTGACTTGCAACGGAACGCTCAAGTCGCCGATTTCGTCGAGGAATAGCGTTCCGCCGTCCGCTTCTTCGGCGCGTCCGATGCGTCGCCTGTCCGCGCCCGTGAAAGCGCCCCTCTCGTGCCCGAAGAGTTCGCTTTCGATGAGCGATTCCGGCAGCGCGGCGCAGTTGAGCGTGACGAACGGCTTGTCTTTGCGCGACGAAAGCCTCTGCACGGCGCGGGCCACGAGCTCCTTGCCGGTTCCGCTGGCTCCGCGCACTAGCACCGTGGCGTCGCTGGGGGCGACCTGCCTGATCTGCTCGTAGACGGCGCGCATTTCCCGGCAGTTGCCGATGAGGTCGCCGGGGTTCGCGGCGAGCATGTCGCGCAGGCGGCGGTTTTCCGCGACGAGGGCCTCGCGCTCCTCGCGTTCCTTGAGGCAGACCGCCGCCGCCTCGGCGGTGATGTTCGCGATCGTCTGCAGCAGGGCGACGTCCTGCCCGAAATCGTCCGCCTTCGATTCCGGCGGATTGGGGCGGTCGACGGAGAGCGTCCCGATCACCTGGCCGAGGTGGACGAGCGGCACGCAGACGAACGCGATCGGGCCTGAGCCGCCGCGCGCGCCGGTGCGGTTGAGGAACCTGGCGTCCGCATGCACGTCCGGCACGACTTCCGCCCGCCCGGTCTGCGCCACGCGCCCCGTTATCCCTTCGCCTAGGCGGTAGCGCCCGTGGGACTTTTCTTCCGCGTTCAGCCCACGCGACGCCTCGATGGAAAGTTCGTTGCCCTGCAGCAGCGTGAACGTGCCGCGGCACATCCCCATGCTTTTTTCCAGAATGCCGAGCACGTCGTCCAGGAGAACGCGCACGTTGCGTTCGCGAACGAGCGCGGAGCTTATCTCCCGGAGGACCGTTATTTCAGATGGAAGTTCTTCTTTCATAGGCGTTCGAGGGAAACGGATACCGGCTTGTGGTCCGATGCTATAGTGTCGATGGTCACGTTTGCTTCCAGCACCTTGAACTTCCGTGCGTGCGCGGAGTCCACCGCGATGTAGTCTATCACGCGCTTGAGGTTGCCGTTTGTCGGCTTCGTTTCGTCCGACACCACCCTCATGAACGAGCACATAGACCTGTGGGCCTTCGTGCCCGGCGCAGAGTTCCAGTCGCCAGCAAGGAACACCGGCTTTTCCGCCGCGCACTTCGCGACTTCCCGGCGGATGATGAGCGCGGACAATTCGGTGCAGCGTTCACTGCCTCCTGCAAGAATCCCGCTGTCGAGATGCGTCGAACCGAACCAGCAGTCGGCAAACTCGCACAGCAGCAGCACCCTCGGTTCCGGGCCGGGCAGCGGCGTTCGCCGGACGGAAAGCGGCTTTTCCCGCGAAAGCACCGCAACGCCGTATTCACCTCTTTCGCCTAGCGGTATGGCTTTGGCGAACGTGGCGTGCATTCCCGTGAGGCGCGCCAGCTCCTTCGGCTGGTCGGCGAAACCGGATCTGTCCACGTTCCGGTCTACTTCCTGCAAGCCGGCGAAGTCCGGCTTCTCGCGCATTATCGCCGCCGCCGTGCGGCCGAC
>JAFPNP010000058.1 GCA_017411125.1 Kiritimatiellia bacterium | reverse complement strand
GTAAAAGGCATGCGCGAACCAGGAGAGTACTGGGAATCAAGAAAAGGATATTCCTTGTGATACTCGCCTTTGTATTCAATAGCCAAGTTTCTGACTTCTGGTGTTTTGAAATCTTCTGACTTCGATCTTGACTCTTGTCGAACAATTTTAGCATTGTTGATATGTACAGAAGATATCCTCTTTTTAGGTAAATTATCCGCCATCGGTGATTTCAATGATTGCCGGACTGTTGAAGAACCGGTAGGCGGCTTATCCTTTCGTGCAAGCGTCAATGTCACTATTGTTGCAATTACAAGCACGCTTCCAACTAATAGAACTATGCCCATATCCTATAACCTCACATGCATTTCAGAAGACACTCGGCACGAAGATACGTTGGACAAGGCGGCATCGCATATCGGACCAATATGGAGGGGTGACGTGGACATAGTGTGCGTCAGTCGTAATGTCCCTTGCAGGACAGAATCTCAATTCGGTCTTCCACGATGCGGAACACAAGCCGGTCGGTCTCATTGATACGGACGCTCCACCATCCAGTCAAATCATGGCGTAGCGGTTCGTGGCGTCCGATACATTCGTAGCCGTTGCGATCAATGCTCTGGAGCAACTGGTGTATGCGTCTGAGCGTTTTCTTGTCTTCGCTTTGCCAAGCGAGATATTCGCCCCAAGCCTCTTCATGCCAAGTCTTACGCATGGGCGAGTTCTCCATCGGGGATCAAGTCGTGTTCAACAACATTCCGCCCGGCGTCCATATCATTTGCGCGGCGGCGCAATACGGACATGTTGGACGGCGAATAGAACGGATCCGATTTGATTACGAAGGGGAATTGACCATCACGTACTGTTTGAGTGATAAAAATAGTGATTGCGGTTGACATTGTCATGCCCATAGACTTGAAAGTGTCCTCTGCGGACATCTTCAAGTCGTCATCCATTCTGAAACTTATCTGTGCCATTTTCTTTTTCTCCTTAAGACGCCGCATATTATACCACAATCGCTTTTCAGCGTCAAGCGACACATGGTAATTTGCAATACAAAACTCCTTTCGGCGCGAGGCTTTTTCTGCGGGCTGGCCGTCCGCTCTTTTTGTCATCGTCCGTATTGCCATTCTCTTGACACTACGGCATCATGTGCGCCGTGGCAAAATCCACGGAAAGGAAAAACACATGAGCAAGAACTGGAAACCGAATCAGGGCTTCCCTTCGCCGGAGCAGGTGGAGCGGATGGTCGCCGCCGAGGTGAAGCACCTCGCCGAGACCGAATACGCGCGGAATCGCGGGATTGAGGAGAAGCGTCAAAGTCGGCGAGACCGGCTGCGAACGGCCTACAGGCTTCAGCGCAAGCCGGTCGGCTGCAGGGTCAACCTCGATGCCGTCTTCTCCCTCGTGGGCAATGTCGCGTCGGTTACGTTCGCCGCGTGGCGCGGACTCTTCGCGCTCGACATGGTCGCGCTGGCCGACGCAGGAAGCCGCGAGGACTTCGATGACATGGAGTTCCTCGTGACCCGTGCGCTCGGCGAACTGAACGGAATCAAGAATCTCCTCGCGCTCGCCCGCCGTCTCGCGTAGCGGCGGCTCATCCATAGGCGGGCGGTGGCGATTCCCGTCCGCGCCCCGCTCCGGGCGGCTAAACCGCCCGGCGACCGTCCATTTTCGCCCCCGAAAACAATCTTAATAAATCTTCAAACGAGCCGTTGCTATTCCTGGCGCATTACGGCATCATATCGGCGTTCTTCGGGTGAAAAGGAAGTAGCCCGAGAAGAAAAACCGATAGAAAGGAACGGCAATATGGCAAAGGCAACTGTGTGGTTCAGCGCGTCGGGCTACGGTAATGAAACGCAATCCTTCAAGATGAAGGACGAGGCGGTGGAATCCGTCAAGCGCGACGCTGCGGAAATCGCCGCTGCACACAACGGCGAGGTGGTTGACTACGGCAACGGCGAGTGGGTGGTCATAACGCGGGACGGCGAGGAGATCGCCCGCTGGGAAATCAGGTGAGCGGGCGAAAGCAAAAGCCTCGCGAGGAGTGCCTTGCGGTGCTTCCCGGCTGGCAGTAGCAAAAATGCTCTGTCGCAAGCGAGTCGTTTCAATGCGAGAAATGCCCGTTTTGAGGCTTTTTCTCCCCCATATAACACACATATCACAAAAATGCTGGAGTTTACCCATTTTTTGAGCGTGAGGATGCGCCGCACCCTAGTAAATAAAGGCTAAAGTGCGTTTCGGGATGTGGTTTTCGGCGTTTCGCGTCCGAAGCGGCTATCCGTCGTCGGTGTCGAAGAGCTCGGCGAAGCCCGGAAGCAGCTGCGTCGTCTCCGTTTCGGGTTTCTCCGCGATTGCCTTCGCCGCCGTGCGCACCCATTTCCCGAAACGGGTGAACGCCCGCTTTATGCCGTCCGCGATTGCGTATGCCGCGAACTCCGGCACTTCGCCAAGCCGCTTTCCGAGGCGCTCCAGATGCTCCGCGAGGACTTCGCGCCTGATGTTGCGGCCTATCCACACCGTGGCGAAATATGCGCTGGCAAGGACAAGCGAGGCCATGTTGCGGATGCGCGTGTAGGTCATCACCCGGATGTTCTCAAAGCCGTACGACTGCTTGACGAATCTGATGGTTTCCTCGACCCTCCACCGCGTGAGATAGCCCTCGACGATGCGCCACTGCGACTTGAATGCTCCGTCGACGGGAAGCGAGGTCAGGAGCATCATCGGATCCTGTCCGAAGCCTTTGACGACAACGAGGTGCAGCTCCTTTTCCGGGTGCGTCGGGAGCCGCACCGGCATCGCGCCGAACGACACCGGCACGTTGCATTCCTTTCCGTGCGAATCGAACGTGACGTGGTGCGAATGACGCGTCGTGCACTGCCCGGCGAGGTCGTGGACCTCGTGCATCCCTCCCCACGACAGGACGCTGCGCCCTTTCAGCCGCACGATGAAGTCGCGGCCTTCCCCGATGAAATAGTCGTAGAAGGCGGGTCTGTCGCCCCCTCTGTCGTATACGACCGTGCCCTTGCCCCCCGTCGCGGCATACACCGCCCTTATGATCTTCAGCACCTCGTCGTTCTCGCCCTTGAAGCCGGGAGAGCGAGACGACCAGAGCTTCAGCGCGAT
>JAFPNP010000006.1 GCA_017411125.1 Kiritimatiellia bacterium | reverse complement strand
GCCCGCGCAGATTCCTAAACGGCGGGAGGGGTACTGCTTGTCTCGACCTTTACATCATCATGCTCCAAGGTGCATGGAACAGAACGGACATGTCCCTTTTGGCTCCTCCAACGGGGGGTAGCTTAATGTTGGATTTCAAGCACGTTTTTTGGTGTGACTGGTGGCGTCTTACAAGACAAAGGGGCTTGAATAAACCCGCAGAAACGCCTCCGCGCCTCCGCATGAGAATCCGCCGGGGCCGCGCCCCGTGCGGAAATCGAGACGCACCGTCTCGCCGCCGAACGTCAGCTCCGCCACGTCGCCGCGCCACGGAATCCGCACGAACGGGCTTTTCACGCTCCAGTCGATCTTCTTCACGTAGGCCTCCCCGTCGATCGTGCTGCCGTCGGAGCCGTCAAGGGCCATGTGGAAGCGGTTGCCGTAGATGCCCGTGTAGTCGAGCGCGGACGGCGTGAGCGCGAACGCGGAAGCCTTGACCTTGGCGCGGAACTCCGCCTCGTCCTTGAAGTCGCAGGCGCGCGCGGTTTCCACGATCACCGGCGAGAACGCGTCCTCGCACACAAGGAAGCTGCCCTGCTTCTCGCACTTCATCTTCTCCTTCGGCCCGGCCTTCACGAGCCGCGCGCCGCCGCGCACGACGCGCACCGCGCTGTACGCGCCGCCACAGCGCGTGAAGTACCAGTCGCCGTCCCGCTGCACGCGGTCAACTCCGCCGGCGGCGGAAAGCCAGACGCGCATCGCGCCGGTCTGCCCGGCGTGCCTGTTCCTCTGGGTGACCAGCGTGCCCTTGCGCTGCATCGACCACAGGCTGTTGTAGTTGATGTGCGGTTCGGTCGCTCCGATCGTGTGCATCCCGGCCGGCGCCGGAATCGGCAGGAGCTGCGCGTCCCTCGGCCCGTACACCACGCCGTGGAAACGGTTCTGGGAACTGATCAGGCACCAGCTCCGCCCCGGCGCCTGCGGGTACATCTGCGTGCCCACGATGAAGTCGGGCGTCGCGTAGGTGTAGCGGTAGATGCGCCCCCATTCGGGATCGGGACGGTAGTGCGGATACCGGTCCGAGGGAAGCGTCCAGCCGAGCGGGCGCATCTCGACCTCGTACACGCCGCGCGCCGCCGCGTCCGCCGCGATCCTGCCGATGAGCGGATGCGGCCTGTAGGGGCTGTCCAGGCAGATGTAGTCCATCTCCGTCGGCTTGCGGTCGTACTGGGAATTCAGCCCGAAATACCAGTAGGCCCACGCGCCGGCCTCGGAAGCCGTGTCGCGTGCGCTGGTCGGATAGACGCGCGACATCCCGCCGCCGGCCGCGCCGTCGATCTGCTCCTGCGCCCACAGCGCCCAGAAAAGGTCGATGAAGTTGCGCGCAACCCTGCGCGTATCCGGATTGTCGGACATGTCGTGGAGCGGATACACGTTCTTGACCGTGTGTATGCCGTACACCCGGCTCTGCGCCTCGATGAACATCGACCTCCCGGCGCGCTCGCGCATCCACGCCACGAAGAAACGCTCCCAGGCCGCGTAGTGCGCGTGCAGCGTGCCTCCGTCCTTGAGCCTGCGCGCGCCGAACGCGGGATCCGCCTTGAGCAGCAGGTGCATCAGCTGCCACAGCGCGGAATTGCGCTGGACGTGGTGGTTTTCGCTTTCGTACACGCGCCACGTCTTCACGCCGTCGCATTCCGCGTCGGCGAGCCGCGACATGTCGTAGCAGTAGCCGAACGCCATCTCCCTGAACGCGGCCTCCGTTTCCGGCGCAAGCCTGCCTGCCGCCATGTCGCCGTTCGCCCCGTAATGCAGCACGATGCGGCAGAGGTCGCCGATGTTCCAGTAGAAGGAATCGCGGTCGTTGCGCACGTCCTTGTTCGCGATGTAGAAGCGGCAGTTCTCCAGCAGCTTTGCGTTGGCGAGACCGTAGAAGTTCGTCTCGGAGTTGTGGAACACCCTCGCCGCGAAGAGGATGATCTCGCGGGAATAGCCGCGCGCGACGCGCGGATGGCCGTGGAAAACCGGCGGGGAGACGGGCACGTTGCCGTACGGCTCTCCTCGGCGCGCGTTCCATGCCGCCGCGAAGCGCGCGTCGACGGACGCGGCCCCCTGCGCCGTCAGCGCGAATCCGGCGGCAAGAACGAGTAGACGGTTCATTTGCATCCCTGTCATGGCGCCCTGCCGGTGGCCTTCTTGATGAGTTCGATTTCCCGTGCGTCGTAGGGGGTGTGGTCGGGGCGGAAGATGTCGGTCACCCAGGGCCCCTTGTAGTCGAGGTTGACCTTGGCATTGGGCACGTGCGTCTGCGTCCTGCCGTTCACAAGCCCCCAGAGCATGCATCCCACGCCCGTCTCCTTGTATACTCCCAGCACGTCTTGGATGGTGCATCCCGTGTTGCGCATCATCCATTCGGTGCAGATCACGGGCCGCCCCATGCGGGAGTCGGCGGCGATTTTCCGGCGCGTCGCGGCGGCAGGCCCGTAGCAGTGGAACGTGATGATGTCGCTTTCGGCATGCACAAGGTCTTCCAGCTTTTTGTTGCCGTTCCAGGTACCGACCGTGAGCGGCTGCGAAGGCGCCACCTCGCGCGCCCAGCGGAAGCTCTTCCGCACGAGTTCAAGCGAATAATCCGCATATTCCTCGATCTTGAACGTCGGCTCGTTGTAGAGGTCCCACGCGAAGATGCGGCGGTCGTCCTTGTGGCGGGAGATGACGTCCTTGACGTATCTCTCGAGTTTCCAGTGCGTGCGGGAGTCGACCACCATCGTGTACCCCGGCGACGGCACCCATCCCCACATCCCCCATCCCGGCATCGGGTCTTCCTGCCGGCCAAGGTGCGGGTCCCTCCTGGGGCTGAACGTGCAGTCGTCGAAAAAGACAGGCATCACCTCCAGCTTCGCCTCGTGGGCAAGCTCGAGGTATTTCTCGAACGCGCACAGGAACCATCCGGGATCGTCCTC
>JAFPNP010000057.1 GCA_017411125.1 Kiritimatiellia bacterium | reverse complement strand
GGGTGCGGAGACGTTTGAGATCCGGCAGCGTTCGGATTTGGAACGCGACATGGATCTACTCGCCCTTCCCGGCGGCGAATCGACCGTGCAGGGCAAGCTGCTGAAGGACCTCGGTCTCTTTGTGCCGCTGAAGGAGCGCATTGACGGCGGGCTTCCCGTATTTGCCGTCTGCGCGGGGCTAATCCTCCTCGCGGAGAAGATCGACGATCCCGGCAGCCGTACCGACACGCGGCCCGAACAGTGGTTCGGCGTCCTGCCCGTCACCGTGCGGCGCAACGCCTACGGACGCCAACTCGGCAGCTTTAGGACGATCGGCACGTTCGACGGGAAACCGAACGTCCCGATGACGTTCATCCGCGCACCGGCCATCACCGAAGTTACGCCACCGGTCGAAGTGCTTTCAACCTTTGACGGCGCGCCCACGTCAGTCCGCTGGCGCAACATCACCGCCTTCACCTGGCACCCCGAACTCAACTGACAATCTCCTTACTCCAACGAATCCATTCAATGCGAAACCAGATTACGACACTTCAGGACGCGCTCGAAACGCGCTTTTTCGCACCGTTGCGCCGTCCGCGCACGCGGCGCGTGGGCGTTGAACTTGAGTTTCCCATTTGGAACCGCACGCCGGGTACGCCAACGGACTTCGCCGCCGTGCATGCGGCGACGGACGACTTCCTCTCCCGCTTTCCCTTCTCCGACCAGGTGCGCGACGACACGGGCAACATCTACCGCGCGACCGACCCCAACACGGGCGACGAACTTTCTTTCGACTGCTCCTACAACACGTTGGAAATCTCCTTCGGCCCCGATGAGTACCTGATTGAGACGCATCGCCGCTTCACCGCTTATTACGCCGCGTTGCAGGAGGCGCTGGGGCGGCAGGGACATGCCCTCACCGGCATGGGGATCAACCCCCGGTGGCGGGAGAACCGTCCCGACCCCATCGGAAACGGACGTTACCGGATGCTGCTCCACCACCTGAAGTCCTACTCCAAGTACGGTGGCTCGCCGCGATTCCACGACCATCCCGAATTCGTCTCTTCTCCTGCGCCTCGCAGACGCAGGTGGACGCGGACGAGGAAACGGTCGTTCCCCTGATCAACGCCTTCAACCTCCTGGAACCTTTCAAGGCCGTCCTCTTCGCCAATTCGCCCTTCGGCAAGCGAAATGAAACGCTGTGCGGACGCGACAGTCTCTGGAGCAAGAGCCTCCATGGGCTGAACCCGCACAACTGCGGCATGTACGGCGTCACGGTCCGGTCGCTGGCGGACGTCATGGGTTATCTGGAATCGACCAGTATCTACTGCGTCGAACGCGGCGAACGCTACATCAATTTCGCCCCGGTCCCGCTCCGTGACTATCTGCAGCTTGGAAACGTCGTGGGTGAATACTGGGATGCGACGGCGAAGATCCATCGCAAATGCCTCATTTCGCCGCTCCCCTCCGACGTCGCCTGGTTGCGTCCGTTCAAGTTCGAGGACCTCACCCAACGCGGGACGGTGGAGTTCCGTTCCGTCTGCGAACAGCCCGTGCGGGAGGCGTTCGCCTCCGCCGCGTTCCATGCGGGACTTGCCGAACGCATCACGAAACTTTCCGGCGTCATGGCGGGCGACACCATCCTTTACGGACATGGCTACGGTGCGGTGGAGTTGCGCAGCTTGATGATCCGCCGCGACTGGCCATCGTTCATCGACCGCAAGGCCCTGTCCGTGCAGCTTCACCGCATCCTGGACGTGGCGGAGGAAGGACTTGCCCGGCGCGGTTTCGGCGAAGAACCGCTTCTTGCGCCGTTGCGCCGTCGCGCCGACACGCTCACAAGCCCAGCCCGTGAACACCTCGCGCGTCTCGAACGCGGCGAATCCATTGAATCCATCGCCCTCGACTACGGTTCGGCAGAGGAGGAACGCCATGCTTGACGTTCGCAAGCCCAGACTGCGCCCGTACGCGCTCGAAGGAAACTTCGGGCTCGAGCGCGAGTCCCTGCGCGTGACTGCCGAGGGACGGATGGCGCAGACGCCACATCCGTTTCCGCCCGACCACCCGCGCATCGTCCGCGATTTCTGCGAGAACCAGACGGAGATCAACACCGGTGTCCATCCAACGGCGGAAGCGGCAGTTGCGGAACTGAAGGAAATCGACGCGACGATCCGCGCGGCCATCGCGCCGCAAGGGGAACAGTTGTGGACGAACTCCAACCCGCCGCCGATCTCCGACGAATCTGAGATCGTCCCCGCCCGTTTCGAAGGCGCGCGCGTGGGGAAATTGACCTACCGCAACTACCTCGCCGCGAAATACGGCAAGCGATTGATGGCGTACTGCGGCATCCACTTCAACTTCTCGTTCGGCGAAAGGCTGGTCGCGGCGGCGGGAGTGGACCGCGACGCGCTTTATCTCCACGTGGCCGCGCAGTGCGTCAAGTGGGGATGGGCGATCGTCGCGTTGACCGCCGCCAGCCCGGCAGGACAGTATGCGAGCGTGCGGTGTTCGGAACGTGGCTACTGGAACAGTTTCGTGCCCGTGCTGGACTTTTCAAGCGTGCGGGCATACGCAAAAAGCATTGCGCGATATGTCCAAGACAGGCTACTCATTGCGCCGAGCGAACTCTACTACCCCGTGCGCCTCAAGCCACGCGGCCCGAACAATCTCCTGACGCTCGCAGAAAACGGCATCGACCACATCGAGATACGGTGCGTGGACCTGAACCCGCTAACCGATGGATTGGTTGATGTACGTGACGTGGAGTTCATCCACCTGTTCATGCTCTGGTGCGCCGCGCAGGAGCGCGAGACGCTGTCCGCCGAGAAGCAAGCCGAAAGCGTCGCGGCGTTCAAGGCCGCCGCCCGGATCGACTTCGACTGGACGCCGGTCGGAGAGTTGCTGGAGCGGATGGACGAGTTCTTCGCCGCCTCCGCGGGGTGGCCCGCGGCATTTCAGCGCATCCTCGCGTATCAGGCGGAGAAGGTCTATTCACCCGAAAGGCGCTATGCCCGCATGGAGGCGTGCCATGTGTGAGTTGCTCGGATTTTCATCGCGGAAGAGGCGACGGCGAAACGACCTGTTGCGCGAGTTCTACTCCCATGCGGAGGCGCATCCGCACGGGTGGGGCCTCGCACGCTTCCTCGACGGCGGCGCGCCGTCGATTGAGAAGGAGCCTGTCTGCGCCACCTGCAGCACGAGTCTCGAGCGACTGCTCGCCGATCCGGTGGAGGAACGAACGCTCATCGCCCACATCCGATTGGCTACCGTCGGCCATATCGAATACAAGAACTGCCACCCGTTCACGGCTGAGGACAACAGCGGCCGCACCTGGACACTGGCGCACAACGGAACGATATTCAACGGCGCACACCTGAACGACTACATGGGCATCCAATACGGCGACACGGATTCCGAACGCGTACTGCTCCATCTTGTCGACCAGATCAATGTGGCGCAAAACCACCGCCGCCATGCCTTGGACGAGACGGAGCGTTTCAACGTGCTCTCTGCCGCAATCACCGAACTGGCGCAGGGAAACAAACTCAACCTGCTTATCTTCGACGGAGAGGTGCTGTACGCGCACTGCAACTTCAGGGACACGCTGCATGTCTGGCGCGACGCGGACACCGTGACGTTCTCAACGCATCCGCTCACCATCGGCACGTGGGCTCCCGTGCCATTTACGAGCCTCGTCTCCGCAAAGGACGGCGAGATTGTCCGCACGTCGCCGCCACACGGGCACGAATACATCTACAACCCAGAAGACTACCGCCTCGTGTACATGAACTTCTCGCGGCTATAGCACCTCTACAGCAAGATATGGTAAAATAATGCCCGACATGAAGACCACAGAGAGTTCCCTAACGGCAGTTCCCTGTCCGAGCGAGAAATTGACACGCCTCCGTTCGACGTTACGCGAGATCGGGAGCGCGGCCGTCGCGTTCTCGGCAGGCGTTGACTCCACGTTTCTTCTGCGCGTGGCGCATGAGGAACTAGGCGACCGCGTCGTAGCCGTGACGGTTCGTTCAAGTACATTTCCTCGTCGCGAGCTCGACGAGGCGGTGGCGTTCTGCCGCGCGGAGGGAATCCGCCATGAGATAATCGACACGAGCGAACTGGATGTTCCTGGATTCGCG
>JAFPNP010000056.1 GCA_017411125.1 Kiritimatiellia bacterium | reverse complement strand
GACGGAGTTGCCGCCGGATTTGAAGGATCGTCTCTCGTCCATCCGCGCTGCGGTGAACATGCCGATTGCCGCCGGATTCGGCATATCGACAAGGGAGCAGGCGAAGATGATAGGCGAAGTCGCGGACGGCTTCGTCGTCGGATCCGCGCTTGTGAAGATGCTTGGCGAAACCGGACGCATCGACCCGTCCGCCCTTCCCGTGTAACCGCGTTGAGCAATCCGGCTTTGCGGCCGGATTGCTCAATTGGCATGGCGCGGCGGTCTCGACGCGCCATGTACCTGTCTACGATTGTATCCCCTAGGGCTCATAATTCCCCCTCTATGGGTTTACTGCTCTGTCATGCGCTATATAGCATGGCAGGAGGGTACGCGGCGTCCTCGACGCGCCAGACATCCGGCTTCGCAGCCGGATTGCAAAATTGCCGGGGCGCATTGTCCTCGATGCGGCGATGTGATATAATAACGCCTGTGCAAAATCAATACGATATAATTGTTGTCGGCGGCGGCCATGCGGGCGTCGAGGCGGCTCTTGCAAGCGCTCGCATGGGAGTGCGCACGCTTCTCGTGACGGGTCTGAAGGAGGCGATAGCCCGGATGCCGTGCAACCCGTCGATTGGCGGACTTGCCAAAAGCCATCTCGTTTTCGAGCTGGACGCGCTTGGCGGCGAGATGGGTTTCAACGCCGATCTCACTTCGCTTCAGGAAAAAACGCTCAACACGAGCCGGGGCCCAGCCGTCCAGGCTACGCGGGCGCAATGCGACAAGGCGGAATATTCGCTGCGGATGAGACGCGTGGTCGAAGCGGAAAGCGAACTGGACGTAATCGAGGATTCGGCGACGGGAATCCGGACGGTTGCGGCGGACGGCGCGGAAAGCACCGCACCGAGGAAGATAGCGGGCGTCGAGACGGAGGATCGCGGATTCATCCCGGCCAAATGCGTCGTGCTCACGACAGGAACAGCTTTGCGCGGACGTATTTTCATCGGAAAGGAGTCGAAACCTTCCGGCGGAGACGGGCGTCCGGCGGTCGATTTGCTGAGCAAATCCCTTCAGGAACACGGCTTTCGGCTCGTGCGTTTGAAAACCGGCACCCCGCCTCGCCTTGCGGCAGAATCCATAGACTTCAGCAAGACCGTCGTCCAGCCGGGCGAAGAAAACCCTCCCTATTTCTCGCTTCGGACGCGTTATTGCGTTCTTGGAGGCAGGGTTGTTTCCACGTGGAAACAGACAGGGGGCGAAACGGACGGCAGGGAAGATGTAGGGGTATTTATACCTAGTAAAGCACCTAGTGTGTCTTCCGGCGGTTCAGGTGGTGCGGATTTCATGGTTGGCGTGGAAAATGGGCGTGTTTCCACGTGGAAACACGGTGCGCCGTGGCCGCTGAATTCGCCCAGAATGCCGTGCTTTGCGACGCATACGACGGAGAAAACGCATGAAATCATACGCAGTCACTTGAAGGACAGCGCACTGTACGGCGGCGCGATAGAGGGGACGGGCGTGCGGTATTGTCCGTCGATCGAGGACAAGATCGTTCGCTTTCCGGGCGCCGCCGGGCACCATGTAATGCTCGAGCCGGAAAACCGCGATGGAACCGTGATATATCCCAACGGTCTTTCCAACAGTCTGCCCAGAGACGTCCAGGAGCAGATGGTTCGTTCCGTGCCGGGTCTTGAGAACGCGCGTTTCCTCGCCTACGCCTACGCGATCGAGTATGATGGAATCGACGCCCGCGAATTGAAGCATACGCTGGAATCGAAGCGGATTGCGGGTCTTTATTTTGCCGGACAGGTCAATGGCACGACCGGCTACGAGGAGGCGGCCGCACAAGGGATCATGGCGGGCGCGAACGCCGCGTTTTCCGTCAAAGGCGAAGCGCCGCTTGTTCTCAGCCGACAGGATGCCTATATTGGCGTGATGATAGACGATCTCGTGACGAAGGGAACCGACGAGCCGTACAGAATGTTCACCAGCCGGGCGGAGCGGCGTCTTATATTGCGGCAGGACAATGCGAGATTCCGGCTTGCGGACGCGGCGGACAGAATCGGCGTGCTTCCGGCGGCAGTCAGGGAGCAGACGCGCCGGATGGCCGGCATCGTTTCGCTCGTCGAGGAGGGCGAGGCTGCTGGTTTCGGGCGGCGGATGGTGGGCGGCAGACGTCTTTCGGAATTTTTGGGTTCTTGCAATACGGTTGGCGAGCTGGATGCGTTGCTCGAATCGTCGCGGGACGAAGCGCTCGCTTTTTATTTCGGCGCCGTCGGCAATTGCCGCGAGACGGATTGGACGGGATGCAAAGAAGCGGATTGGCTGGAGTGCAAGGCGGTGTTCGAGCAGCTTTGGATTCGCCGCCACTATGCGAGCTATATTCGCCAGGAATGCATTGCGGCGGAGCGGGCTAAAAAAGACGAGGCGGTCAAAATCCCTCGCTGGCTGGATTACGACGCCTGCGTCGCGCTGCGGTACGAAAGCAGGGAGAAGCTCAAAAGGTATCGTCCCGAAACGCTCGCGCAGGCCGGACGCATTCCCGGCGTGAATCCTGCGGACATTGCGGTTCTTGCGATAATAATCAAGCGCGGTCATGTAAAATAAATTGACGATGGGATGCGGCGCTCCATTGTTTCGTGTTTTGCCGCGCCGTGGAAATGATAATGATATGCGTCGTTCGGCCGTGTCGTGTTTGATTGACCGGGACGGGGATTGTGTGGTACACTATCGCGGACGAAAGGAGAATGGTTCGGTTATGGGATTCTTCAAGGCATATGATATGAGAGGTACGTTCGGAGTCGATTTCGATCTCGGAACGGTGTATGGCGTTGGCCGCGAGCTGCCGGATGTTATCGGTGCAAAGCGTTTTCTCGTAGGTAGGGATTGCCGCAGCACCTCGCCGCAGGTCGCGGCGGCGCTTGTAGCCGGTCTCGAGGCCGGCGGCGCGGAGGTTGTGGATATGGGGCTTGCCACCACGCCGATGGTCTACTTCTTCACTGCGGAAGACGGTTTCGACGCTTCGGTGATGGTCACGGCTTCGCACAATCCGCCGTCGGACAATGGTTTGAAGGTTTCCAGGCGCGGCGCCCTGCCCGTCGGATACGAGAGCGGTCTTTCCGAGGTCGAGCGGCGTCTTCGCGCTGCGTTGCCGCGTTTTCCGGGTGATTTTGCAGGGCGGCGTCCGGGCGTCGGCGATGGCGGGCGGCTTGGCCGGTACGTCGGCTGGCTGCGTTCCCATGCACCGGACTTCGGTGCGTTGAAGTTCGCGGTGGATTGTTCGGACGGCATGGCGTCGATTGTCGCGCACGATCTGTTTCCGGGGGCGGTGTTCTTGAACGATACGCCGGACGGCTCGTTCCCGCATCACTCTCCGAATCCGTTGCTGGCGGAAGCGCGCGAACAGCTCGCCGGAACCGTTCGGCGTTTTGGCCTTGACTGCGGCGTGATTTTCGACGGCGACGCCGACAGGTGCATGTTCGTAGACGAGAAGGGCGATTTCATCCAGCCAGACTATCTCATACCCGTTCTCGCTTCTGTCTGCGGCGGGCCGGGCGCGACGGTAATTCACGACGTGCGCACTTCGCGCGCGGCGATAGAGGCGATCCGGGCGCAGGGCGCGACGCCGGTGATCGGAAAGGTCGGCCACGCTTACGCCAAGGTTCTGTTGCGGGAGGTGGGCGCGGTATGCGGCGGGGAACTTGCCGGACACTACTATTTCCGCGATTTCCATGGCTGCGATTCCGGCGAACTGGCCGCGTTGCGGATCCTCGGAGTTTTCGCCTCCGCCAAGGCGCGAGGACTTTCCGTCAGCGCGTTCATGGCGCCGATTGCGGGCAAGTACGCCAATTCGGGCGAGGTGAATTTCAAGGTAGAGGACAAGTCCGCCGCGATCGCGCGCGTTCTCGACGTCGCGAAGGGCTTTGCGCCGGAGACGGGGCGCGTTACGATAGACGGCTATCGGCTCGAATACGACGCCGGATGGGTGAGCGTTCGCCAGTCCAACACCGAACCGTACCTGCGGCTTATCGTGGAATGCGACACGCACGAGCGGCTTGCGGATTGGCTCGGACGTCTTTCCGCCGCGATTTCCGAAGGATAGGTTTTGCGCGGACTGGACGTATGCGATTCCATTTGATAAAATAGATGCATGGCGAAAAAAGTCCTTTTTTGGGGAAGATTCGATCCCGGCTACTCTCGTAACCGGGTTTATGCCGCCTTGTTCCGCGAACTGGGCTGGGAGGTCGATTTCTTCTTCGTGAAGGTTTCTCCGAAGTTCGGGGACGTGGAGGCGTTTCTGCGCGGGCTTTGGCGGCGTCCGAAGCCGGATCTCGTATGGGTGCCTGTCTGCCGCCAGCGCGATATCCTGGCCGCCTGCCGCTGGGCGCATCGCCGCGGCGTGAAGGTGTTGTTCGATCCGATGATTTCGGCATGGGACAAGAAGGTGCTGGAGCAGCGCAAGTGGAAGGCGGAGGAACCGCGCGCCAGGCGTCTCCACGCCCGCGAGACGCGGATGATGAACGCGCCGGACATGGTGACGTGGGATACGAGCTGCCATCTCGACTTCTGCGCGGAGCAGTTCGGCGTGCCGCGCGAGAAGATGCGAGTGCTGTTCACCGGGACGGACGAGACGGTGTTCGCGCCGCAGCCGCCTCCGCCGCCCGATCCAGAAGGGAAGTTCCGCGTGCTGTACCATGGCGCGTATCTTCCGCTGCACGGCACGGAGGTGATAGTCGAGGCCGCGAGGCGTACGCAGGGTCTCCCGATAAGATGGGATTTCCTTGGCTGGGGCGCGTACAAGGCGTCGACCGAGGCCAAGGCCGCCGGGCTTTCCAACGTGCGCTTTCTCGACAAGGTGCCGTACACGGAGGTGCCGAAAGTCATCGGTGCGCACGACGTCGTGCTTGGCGTGTTCGGCACCACGGCGAAGGCGGCGCGCGTGATCGGCAACAAGGTTTACGAGTGCATGGCCTGCCGCCGCCCGACCATCAACGAGTTCTGCACGGGCTATCCGCCGGAAGCCAAGGATTGTCCCGCGATAAAGTTCATTCCCGCCGGCGATCCGGACGCATTGGTGCGGGCGGTCGAGGAGTACCGTTCGGACTGGTCCCGCCGCGACGAATATTTCGATGCGGCGCGTGGCTTCTTCGACAAACATCTTTCCATGAAGGTAATCAAACGTCAGCTTGCCGGCGTTCTCGCCGGCTTGGGGCTGTGAAGGCGGAACCATGGCGCATCATCACGGCGAATCCGCGTCCAACGCGAAATACAGGCAGGAGTTCTTCGACCGGGAGTACTCCGCGCGCGAGGTCTACGGGCGTCTCTGGCGCTATGCGCGTAAGTACCGTCTCCGCATAATGGCCGGGATGCTGTGCGGCGTTCTCACGGCAGGCACGCTCATACCGCTCTTCCAGGTGATCGGCCCGGCGCTCGACCGGGTCGGCGCCGCAGAAGTGTCGGCCCGGCAGGAGGCGCCGCCGCCCGCCGCGTCTAAGACGGAGCGCAAGGCGAAGGGGATGCTCAAGCAGTACGACAAGGTGAAGGAGTTCGCCGCGAAGCACGGCATCGAGATGCAGGACGAAGACGACGCGCTGGGCCTTCCGCTGCTCTTCGCCATACTCGTGGTGGTTCCGGCGGCGGCGTTCGCCCGCTGCGCGCTGACCTTCCTCAACCACTACTGCCTCACGTGGGCCGGGATGCACACGGTCAAGGACATCCGCTGCGACATCCTTTCGCATCTCCAGCGCCAGTCCATGCAGTTCTTCGGGCGCATCGACGTCGGGCAGCTGATGAGCCGCTCGACGAGCGATCCGCAGCAGGTTCAGCTCATCATAAGGAACGTGCTGCAGGAACTTGCGCAGGCGCCGTTCGAGATACTCGTTTCGGTCGGGTTCATCGTGTGGACGGCGGTGCAGAACGGAATGCTGCCGACGCTCGGGCTGATCGTCGTGGGCTTCCCGCTGTTCATGGCGCCGGTCGTGTTCATCTCGAAGCGCGTGCGGAAGTGGTCGAAACGGGCGCTGCAGCGCTTCGCCCGGCTCGGCTCGCGCATACACGAGATACTTACGTGCGTGCGCGTCGTGAAGGCGTACGACACGGAGGCGTACGAGAACCGCCGCTACCGCCAGGTCAACCAGGACGTTCTCAAGGCCACGCTCCGTTCCGTGAGATGGGGGTTGTTCGTCGGGCCGGCCGTGGAGACGGTCGGCATCCTGCTGCTGTGCGGGTTCGTGGTGTGGTGTTTCGTGGCGAGGGTGAGGCTTTCCGCGATCGTGCCGATGCTCGCTCCGCTCCTCATAATCTACAAGCCGCTCAAGCAGCTTTCCAAATTGCAGGTGCAGGTCGAGCAGGGCCGCGCCGCGCTCGCGCGCATCTTCTCGATACTCGATGTGAAGATGGAGCTGCCGGAAAGGCCGGATGCGGTGGCGAAAGAGTCCTTCGACCGCTGCATCGCGTTCGAGGACGTGTCCTTCCGCTACGACACGGCGGAGCGCGACGCGGTGAGCCACGCGACGTTCGAGATTCCGCGCGGCAAGGTCGTGGCCGTCGTCGGCGGGACGGGGAGCGGCAAGTCCACGCTGAGCGGTCTGCTCGCCCGTTTCTACGATCCGCGCGAGGGCCGAGT
>JAFPNP010000055.1 GCA_017411125.1 Kiritimatiellia bacterium | reverse complement strand
GCGGTTGAGGCGGTCGTAGCGACGTGCCACACGCGTGAACAGTCCGCGCATTCTCGGCGCGGACGCTTGGATGTCAGCGGGCGATGGCATGTAGGCCAAGATACCAATTGACGATGCGTGGACCCCAAAGCATCCAGAGGACGGTTCCCAGCGCGAGGAATGGTCCGTATGGAACGGCGGTGAATCCGCCGAGCCGTGCCTTGCCGCGCAGAATGAGAAGTCCGCCCGCGAGGGAGCCGACCAAGGACGAGATGACGATCGTGAACAAGACCGCAACCGGCCCGAAGAATGCGCCGATCGCGCCGAGCAGCTTCACGTCGCCGAAGCCCATTGCGTCCTTCTTGAACGCTTTTGACGCAACCCAGCCAAGTCCCCAGAGGAAGAGGAAGCCCCCGATCATCCCGCCGAGCGACAGACAGAGCGCGGTCGATGTTTCCGTCGTTCCTTGAAGTTCCGGCACCAGATAGCTGAACGGGACGCCTAGTATCATGCCCCCTATCGTCACGCGGTCGGGGAGGTAGAAATGCTCCAGGTCTATGAACGAGCCGAGAATCAGCCCCGAGAATACGAGCGCGTATGCGGCGCATTTCCACGGGTCGTGTGTCGGCACGAGGCCGAACGGCGGTTGTGCGCCAAGGAAGAACCCCTCCGCCCATTGAAGGTATGCGAGCAGGAAGAGTATGCCGCCGAGCAGCTCCACGACAGTGTAGCGCACGGAAATCGGCTTTCGGCAGTTTGCGCACTTTCCGCGCAGCGCGAGCCAGCTCAACACGGGGATGTTCTGGTACCAGCGGATGCGGGCGTTGCAGTTCGGACAGTGCGACGGCGGCCACGCCACTGACTCGTTGCGCGGCAGCCGCCAGATGCAGACGTTCAGGAAACTCGCCACGCAGCAGCCGAGCGAGAACGCGAAACACGCGAACACCGTAAAGTAGTATGTCTCCATGGCGTGACATTATACCATAGTTTTTCCGCCGCGCCGCGCGTCTTCGATGCGCGGCGTGGCGTATCGCAAGGTTTTTGATTGTTCTGCGCACGGATAAATGGTACAATATCGCCGTGTTTGAGAAAGTAAACGAGATGGGATTTCCTTTTGAGGACTGGACAGACAATGTGTGACTCCGGGCAGAACTGCAAAAGCGCCGTTATCGCCAACTCCTTGCCGGGAGTTTCGTTGGTCGTGGTTTCCGACGGCGATATTCAAAGCAGGAAAGATTTTGAGCGGCACGTAGCGGGATTTTCTATAAAGAATGTTGAAATTGCATACGTTGGCGGCTTTTCTGAAGACTTGCCGGAAAAGGCATCCAAGGAATATGTTGCAATCGTAAGGGTCGGAGATAGGTACGTCAATGAATATGCTCTGGAATCGTTGGTGAATACGGCGGTTTGCGAGCAAGCGGATGTCGTTGGCGGAATCCATTCCAGATGGTTGCCATGCGTTTCGGATTTCGTGTTCAGTGCTCGATGGCTGCGCGAAAACCGCGATCTGCTTCGCTTGTTGGAAGCCGACGGGCAGGCGTTCGTGTCTGCCGCGATTGACAGGGCTTCGAAACATGTTGTTCGAGATCGCGTTTATACGGAGACGCCGTATTCGCAGACCGAGCCGCTGGTGTCGGTTGTCGTGCCGGCGTACAACGCAGAGGCTTATCTTGACCGATGCCTGAAGAGCCTTGCGGTCCAGACGCATCGCAATCTCGAAATCATCGTCGTGGATGATGGCTCGACCGACGCCACGGCCGCAATTGCGGACAGATGGGCGGACAAGGATGTGCGCATAAAAGTTGTTCACAAATGTAATGGTGGTCTCAGTTCTGCGCGCAATGCAGGGATGAAAATCGCCTGTGGCAAGTATATTGGTTTTGTGGATGCCGACGATTATGTCGAGCCTGATATGTTCGGAGACATGGCCGATGTGCTTGAGACCCATCCGTTTTGCGACTTGGCCAAATGCGGGGTCGACGTAGAATACACTTACTCGGTTTCGGAAACGGAACTTGCATCGACGCAGGCATATTTCGCGAATCCGGCCAGAGGTGAAATCAGACCGGGGTTTGATGTCATAACCGGTACAGATGTCTGCGCTGTAGACAAATTATACCGCCTTGAGTTTCTCAAAAACAATGGTATTACATTCCCGGAAGGATCGAAGAACGAAGACGAGGCGTTCTTCTTCGCCGTATTTTGCAGATGCCGCGGTTGCTTTTATTTGCCAAGCCTGTATTATCACTATTTGCGAAATTCAGATGGAATCATGGCCCGGCAGGTGGCTGACGCGGCTGCAGGCACCGTCCCGGACGCCGTGAAGGTGTATGAATTCGTGGCGGAGCTTCTTTTGCGGGAAAATCGCCGCGACTTGCTCGGTGTGCTGTACAGGCACATGGTGGGGTTCGTCCAGCGCTTTTCGGGAACGCCTATAGAGAATGCCGTATGCAATGCGGTTGCTGGCGTATTGCGCAAGACGGATGCATTTTACTACGCAGACCTGATTTGCGGCGAAAGTCGCCAATGGGTGCAGCGGAGAGTGTTTGAATTGTTGAACCGGACGGAACCGCGCGATTTGCCGCGTTTCGACGTGCCGGAGGCGTGGTTCCCTTCCGTTGCGCCGCCGTTTTTCGAGAGCGTCAAGCCAATGGTTTCGTTCATAGTACCGGTGTACAACGTGGAGAAGTATATCGCCGCCACGCTCGAGTCGTTGCGCCGCCAGACGTTGCAGAACTTCGAGGTCGTCTGTATTGACGACGGTTCCATCGACGACAGCGGCAAGATCCTCGATTTCTATTCCCGGATAGACCACCGCATCCACGTATGGCATGTTGAAAACGGCGGGGTGTCGGCGGCGCGGAATCTGGGTCTGGAAAAGGCAAGGGGCAGATATGTGGCATTCGTCGACGGGGACGACAGGTTGCATGCGAGGATGGCCGCGTCGACGACTATTGTCGCCTTGCGCGACGATCTGGACGCTGTAATGTTCGACTATCGTTGCTTCGCGCATGGTACGATGGAAAACATCGATCATTACTGGCGACTTGCGCATCACATAAAGGCGTTTCCGCAGGACAGGGTGTTCTCGCCCGGCGAATTGAGGGAATTGTCGGTTTATGGATCCAGTTGCACTTTCCTGTGGAAGCGCGAGTTTCTGCTTGAAAGCGGAGTGGCGTTTCCCGGCATGCAGCTTGGAGAAGATTTGGTATGGGTGCTTTCCGTGCTTTCCCGTGTCCGGAGAATGCGAGTTGTAAACAAGCCTTTTTACGAGTATCGGCGTGGGAACCCGTCGTCTGCTGTTTCTCGACTTCAGACGCGGGAAAGCGATGCTCCCGTGCTTGCATTGAAAGGGCTTGCGGGTGTTGTTGCTGCGACGCCCGGTAGCAGATTTCGCAAAATCATGCTTAAACGCATGGTCAGCGACATTCTTTTCTACGGGAAGAAGTTTCCGAAGGCACGTGCTTGGCTTTGCAGCGGAGGCTTCGATCTGTTCGGCGGTGTAGAATGCATTAAGCGCGCCGCACCCGACGACGTGGCTTTGCAGATTGACGAATTGCGGACGGCATCCACTAGTGCAGATCGCCCTGACATTGAATATTTCATCAAACAAACGCCGCGTAGCGTGCAGAAGATCATGCGCAAGG
>JAFPNP010000054.1 GCA_017411125.1 Kiritimatiellia bacterium | reverse complement strand
GTCCAGGCCTCGTTCCATCTCGAAGGGCTGCACATCATAGGCGACCTGCCGCCGGTGTTCTCGGCGCTGGATGCGCTACGCTTCAACTGCGAAGGTTTCACTGCGGACGGCATCGTCAACGCCGCCTACGTTTTCTGCATCTACAACAGATCGACCATAGGCATGGCCGAACGCGACCTACTCGCGCGCGTCAAACGAGTATTCTCTGATCTGGCCGACCAGGAAAGAGCCGCCCGGAAATCGCTCGTAGAAGAACACCCCGTCCTCCTCGCGGACGCGGTGGAACGCGCCCTTGCGACGCTTCGCCATGCGCGGCTGCTCAGCCCGATCGAATACGCCGACCTTCTTTCCCCGGTATATCTCGCGTCGCTTATGGGATTCATAGAGGGCGCGTCCGCAAAGAAACTGTGGCACACGCTCCGCAGCCAGCTGGAAAAGCCGATGCAGAGGCCGCCGGAGACCTTCGAAGAGGAGCGTCTGCGCGACGGCCGCGACGCACGGTTCGCGGGCAAAGTGAACGCCGCGTTCGCCAACGTGCGGCTCAACGACAGAGCCAAGGAAATACTTTCATGAACACAGAATACACACCCGACGCGCAGCAGGCGCTTGAAGGCGCCGACGCGGCCGCGCGCCGGTACAACCACTCGTATATCGGAACCGAGCACGTGCTGTGCTCCATCCTCGCGATGCCCAACTGCGGCGCCTGCCGCCGCTTCAAAGCGCTTGGCATAGACCCGGACGAACTCCGTCTGCAGCTGGAACAGATGATCGGGCACGGCGAAAGCGTCCGCGTGAGAGGCGAAATTCCCGTCACTGCGCGTACCCGCAAGATACTTGAACTCGCCAAGCTGGAGGCCAGACGGCTGAAAGCGGAAGCGGTAGGCACAGAACACATCATACTCGCGATACTCTCCGAGGGAGAGTCCGTCGCCGCGCAGATACTGTTTAGCCACGACATCTCCGCCGAGAAGTTCATCAAGGCGCGTGCAGACGGCGACGACGACGCAATCGCCGACGACGACCCGTTCGGCGATGGCGACACGGAAGATGCCGACGGCGACGACGGCGATTCGGAAGCCGATGCGTCCGGCGACGAACCCTCCGAATCCTCTTCCGCCGGAAAGGATGGAAAAGGAAAGACCCCGGCCCTCAACACGTTCGGGCGCGACCTCACCGCCCTCGCGCGCAAAGGCGAGCTCGATCCGGTGATAGGGCGGAAGCAGGAGCTCATGCGCGTCATACAGGTGCTATCGCGCCGCACGAAAAACAACGCCGTGCTAATAGGCGAGGCTGGCGTCGGCAAAACTGCGGTCGTGGAGGGCCTGGCCGAGGCCATCGCGGCGGGCGACGTGCCGGAGAGGATGCGCGAAAAGCGCGTCATATCCTTGGACATGGCGCGCGTCGTCGCCGGCACGCAGTTCCGCGGACAGTTCGAAGACCGACTGAAGCAACTGATCGAGGAAACAAAGCGCGTCGGAAACGTCGTGCTGTTCCTCGACGAAATCCACACTCTCGTCGGCGCGGGCGGCGCCGAAGGCGCAATGGACGCTGCAAACATACTCAAGCCCGCCCTGGCCCGCGGCGAACTGCAGGTCGTGGGCGCCACCACGATGAAGGAATACCACAAATCCATAGAGAAGGATGCCGCGCTTGAGCGTCGCTTCCAGTCCATCATCGTGAACGAGCCGTCGGTGGACGAAGCGGTGGAAATCCTCAAGGGCATCGCGCCGCGCTACGAAAAGCACCACAACGTGAAGTTCGCGGACGACGCCCTGCGCGCCGCCGTCACGCTCACCGCAAGGTACCTGCCTGCAAGGCTTCTTCCGGACAAGGCAATCGACGCCATCGACGAGACGGGCGCCCGCGTGCGCATGAAGACTGCGGTACGTCCGCCGGACTTCAAGACGGACCAGTCGGAGATCGACGAAATCCACGCCCGCAAGGAGGCCGCCGTCAAAGCGAGCGCTTTCGAGGACGCAGCCAAATGGCGCGACGCCGAAATCGCCGCACGCGAAGCTCTAGCCGCCAAGGTGAAAAAGTGGCGCGAAGAACACGCCGAAAAGACTATCGACGTGACGCCGGACGACATCGCCGCCACCGTCGCCTCAATCAGCGGCGTGCCGGTCGAGCGCATGACGGAATCCACTGCCGGAAAACTGCTCAACATCGAAAAGGAACTCAACGCCGCCGTCGTCGGCCAACGCGCCGCCATAGAATCTATAGCTCGTTCGCTGCGCCGTTCGCGCGCCAATCTGGGCGATCCAAAACGCCCAATAGGAAGCTTTCTCTTCCTGGGCCCGACCGGCGTGGGCAAAACGCTCCTCGCGAAAATGCTCGCGGAAAAGGTCTACGGCGACGCCAAGGCGCTGATAGCGCTCGACATGACGGAATTTTCCAGCGCGTTCACCAGTTCGCGGCTCGTCGGCGCGCCTCCGGGATACGTCGGATACGACGAAGGCGGACAGCTCACCGAGCGCGTCCGCCGGCGCCCGTATTCTGTCGTGCTGTTCGACGAGTTCGAGAAAGCGTCCCCCGACGTGATGAACATGATGCTCCAGCTTCTCGACGACGGACGCCTCACCGACGGGCAGGGACGGCAAGTGGACTTCCGCAATACCATCGTCATCGCGACGGCGAACCTCGGATTCGATTTCGCCAAGGAAGGCAAGAGCTTCGGCTTCTCGCAGCAGACGGCGGACGATTCATACGACGCCCTGCGCGACAAGCTCATGGAAGAAGCGAAGCGCACCTTCCGCCCGGAACTGTTGAACCGCTTCGACGAAACGGTAGTGTTCCGCAAACTGGAGAAGAAGGACGTGGTGACGATACTAGACATCGAACTCGCCAAACTCCGCACTCGCCTGTCCGAACGCGACATGACGCTCGAACTGGACGGCAAAGCCGTCGACTTCCTCGTCACAAAGGGCTCGGACGACGCAATGGGCGCGAGGCCGCTCCGCCGCGCCGTGCAGCGCTACGTCGAAGACCCGCTCGCAGACCTGCTCCTGCGCGAAGAACTCGTGCCGGGACGAATCTCGGCATCTCCATCGAAAGACGGAACGGCACTTTCGTTCCGCCAGCCCGGACGAGACGCGCAAGCAGAAAATATTTCAAACGGATGATTGCGCCGCGGGACGTTTTTTGATACACTATACGCGCCTTTTTCGAGGGATGGTCCCTCAAGGAAACGGCACGAGGAAACAAACACAATGGAAGCATACGCAGTACTCGAAACCGGCGGCAAGCAGACGCTTGTCAAAGTCGGCGACATGATCGAGATTGAAAAGCTCTCGGTCAACGAGGGCGAAGAAGTCGCGCTCGAAACGGTCTGCGCCGTCTCGGACGGCACGACCCTCAAAGTCGGCACCCCCTACGTGGAAGGCGCCAAGGTGACGCTAGAGATCGTCGCGCCGAAAAAACTCGGCCCTAAGACGATCAACTTCAAGGCGAAGCGCCGCAAAGGCTACCGCCGCACCGTCGGCCACCGTCAGGGCTACACGATCGCAACCGTCAAGTCTATCGCCTAAGGCAAAGGAGAAAGTAAAATGGCAACTTCTGCTTCAGCGCGCAACGGACGCGACTCCAACCCCAAGTATCTCGGCGTCAAGGCATACGACGGCCAGTTTCTCAAGGCCGGCTCGATCATCGTGCGTCAGCGCGGCACCAAGATCCACCCCGGCGCGAACGTCGGCCAGGGACGCGATTTCACCCTCTTCGCCCTCAAAGAGGGCAAGGTGAAGTTCGTCAAGGACGGCAAGGTCGTGACGATCGTCCCGGTCGAAGCCAAATGACGATTGCGGCACATGCCGCAACGATGCAAAACGCGTCCGGCCATGCGGCCGGGCGCGTTCTCGTTTTAGGATTGCGGCGTCCAGCCGTTCCATGCATTCATCGCAGCCTGAGGCGAACTGGACAGAACCGCCGACGCCGCCTTCACCGCCGCAGGGACGACTTTGTCCATGATGGCCCGCGAATCAGGGTCGAACTTTCCCAGCACGTGCCCGATTACCTGCGAACGATCGTGCGAATCGCGTCCAACGCCGACGCGCAGACGGGTGAAACCCTGCGAACCAACGCGCTCGATCACGCTCTTCAGTCCGTTGTGCCCGCCAGCGCTTCCGCCCACGCGAATGCGAAGCCGTCCGACGGGCAGATCGATATCGTCTGAAATCACGAGCAGGTCGGCCGGCGTCGCGTTGTGGTACCGCACGACGAGCGCGACGGAATCGCCGGAAAGGTTCATGAACGTCATCGGCTTGAGCAGGATCACCCTTGTGCCGGCAAACATACCAGACGCAAGCTCTCCCTTGAAAGACGAAGACGCCTTCCATTCAGCCCCGATTTCGCGGGCGATTGCGTCAACGACCTCGAAGCCGATCGAATGCGGCGTGTTTGCATACTGAGCGCCCGGATTGCCAAGTCCCGCGACGACCTTCATCTTTTCACCTCTCCTCTTCTCTTTCCCATCCTAACGAGTTTCGTCAAGACGCTCCGGCGTGGACGAACGCAGAAGCGCAGACGGATTGGAACGTATCTCGTCCGTGAATGCACGCAGACCTGCGGACGCCTCGCGCACGTTGTCCAGAATTTCGCCTATGTTCCCCTTCTGCGCCTGCAGAAGCGCCGTGACATCCTGCAGAAGTGTGTTCGCCGAACCTGTCGTCTCCACGACGTTGCTCCAGGCGCTTGCGAAGTCCATCTTGTTGAGCTGATCGAGAAGCTGGGTCGCGGAATCCGCCGCGCTTTGCAATATGGACGGCGCCGGCGGAATCACGGTATACTTCGGACGCCAGCTTATCTTCTCGTCGTCACGAGGAATCGTGGGGAAGTTCAGTTCGATTTTCGAAAGTCCCGTCACGCCGGAGGACGAGACCATCGCGTGCAGTCCGCGCTCGACAAGACGCTCCAACACCTCGCGCACGCGCTCCTCGTTGCCGCCGAAGCGGAAAAGCCGTTTGTCAAGCGCAAGCTCCACGTATATCTGGCGTCGGTCGCGCGGGTTGCCGATCTCGTCGTATTCCGCGCCGATGAAGGATATCCGACGCACGTTGCCCACGCGCACGCCACGAAAATTCACCGCGCTGCCGACGTCCAGACCGGACACCGGATAGGCAAAATGCGTCTCGGCAAGAAATTCGTGCTTCTTCGATCCGAAGCCTCCGAGATAGACGAGCGTGCCTACGACGAGCGCTGCGCCCGCAAGGATGAAAAAACCTATTTTAGCATAGTTCGGCTGGTTATCAGACGCCATTGCTTCCTCCACGGTTGAAAAAGTTGCGCACGAACGGATCGGACGAGCCGTCGCGCAAATCGGCGGGACGACCGAGCGCCACCATCGCCTTGCGCGTACGGTCGAACATTGCACAGCGGTCGGCAATCTTGAAAATGCTGGGGAGCTCGTGCGTGACGACCACGAAGGTGACGCCGCGGGCGTCGCGCAAATTGAGGATCAGGTCGTCAAGCGCGCTCGACGTGAGCGGGTCCAGTCCCGCGCTGGGTTCGTCCAGGAAAAGTATCTCGGGTTCGAGGGCGAGAGCGCGCGCTATGGCCGCGCGCTTTTTCATGCCGCCGGAAAGGTCGGCCGGCATCTTGTCCGCCGCGTCGCGCAGACCTACAAGCTCGAGCTGCATCAGCGCGAGCGTGCGGCGTGCGGCGGGCGGGAGACGCGTGAACTCCTCGAGCGGCAGCATCACGTTCTCCAAAACGCTCATGGAGCCGAAGAGCGCGCCGGACTGGTACATCACGCCAATCTTCCGCAGTATGCGCTCGCGGTTCGCACGGTTCATCTCGATTCCCGCCACTGATATCCTGCCCGCCGGAATCGGATTGAGCCCAATCATGTGTTTCATTATCGTAGACTTGCCACAGCCGCTGCCGCCAAGAAGCGCGAACACCTCGCCGCGCGAGACGGAGAAGCTGACATCATGCAGCACCGTGACGCCGGGATACCCCGCCGCCAAATGCTCAACCTTTATCGCCGCATCAGTCTCGCCCATGGATCACACCCCCAGCAAATAGCAGACGACGGCGAGCAGGCCGTCGGCCACGGCGATTGCGATTATCCCGCCGACGACCGCGGTCGTCGCGGCAACGCCGACACCGTCCGCCGTGTTGCGCGTGCGCATTCCGGCCGAACAGCCAATGAGGCCGACGAGCAGCCCGAAAAGAGCAGATTTGCCGAGGCCGAGCGCAATTATGAAAATAGAGGACTTGGAGGCCACATGGCTCCAGTAGACGACGGTCGGCACATTCATCATCTGCAGCACGATCGACCCGCCAACGAGTCCGGCAAGTTCCGCAAAGATTGTCAACACCGGCATCGCAAGCGTGGCGGCGACAACGCGCGGCATCACGAGAAAACGCACGGGCGGAAGCCCGAAAGTCGTAAGCGCATCAAGCTCCTCGTCCACTTTCATCGTGCCGATCTCAGCCGCGAACGCGCTACCGCTGCGCCCGGCGAGGATGATGGCCGTCACGAGCGGGCCGAGTTCACGGAAAAGCCCGATGGCGATCAGGTCCGCCACGTACACCTCGACTCCGAACATTCTGAGCGACGCCGCACTCTCGAAGGCGAGTATGAGGCCGAGCAGGAAACCGATCAGCGTCGTGATGGGAAGTCCGTCGAATCCCGCGCGCTCGAAAGCGAGCGCCGCGTCGCGGAAACGGAAGCGGCGCGGGTGGAAAAGCATGGAAAGCGCGGTGACGAGCGTTTCGCCGAGAAACACGCAGTTCTCGCGCGAGGACGCGAACCAGCCGCACACTCCCTGCCCGACGGCGACGAGGAACGGCCTGTGCCGGCGTCTTGCGGGCGCGGCTCCGTCGTATGCGGCGAAATCGTAGCGAGCGCGTATCGGCGAGAGCAGATTGTTGGGATCGACCGCCTCGATGCGGGCGGCGCGGGCGGCGGCACGGCGATCGAGCGCAATGAAGAACGCCTCGAACGCCGCAGTCGTCCCGGAGAGCGCGGATACGTCGAGCGTCACCGTTTCGCCGCCTTTCAGACGGTCGACACGGCGCAGTTCGCCCCATATCCGGGCAATCGAATCCGCGTCTGCGGCTCTGACAGTTATCGGCTTCATCTCAAGGATGGATCCACTTCAGGTCGTCCTCAAGCGCCTGCCTCCGGTCCGCCGCAAGCCGATCCCACACGTCCGGCGTCAGCTCCAGCCCAGCGAGCTTGAACTGTTCGATAAGGTTGTTGCGACGCCACGCGGCGTTCTCCGCCTTGCGTTCCTCATAGTCGTCGCGCATCCGCATGGCCTCGTCGACGGTGACAAGGGCAAGCTTTCCGTCCTTCATAACAGGAACCATCTCGCCCGTATCGCGATAGCGTTCCAACGCGTCCCAAGTGGCCTCGTCCGCCGCCCGCTGCACGTTGCGGGCGTCTTCGGGCCAATCCTTCATGTCGCTCATAGCCAACCTCCCTTCCGCATGGCATCCACAAGCGCGGGGTTCAACGCCTTGTCGACGCCATTGCGCCGCCATGCCAGGTCGAATTTGGGATGCGTCGCGTCGAAAACGTAAACGGTGTCGGCCAATGCCATGTATGCCTTCAAATTTTCCCGCGAACGCCAATAGCGACGCATGACATCAGCGCGCGGCACGTCGTGCCCGCCGTCAAGGACGCGATGGCGTATGCGCACCGGAAGCATCGCCGAATCTGGCATCCACAGATAATAAAGACAGATTTCGTAGCCCCTCGCCTTCGCACTTGAAAGAAGCTTTAGATGTCCCCTTCCCGACAGGGTCGTCTCGAATCCGAAGGAATCTCCCGCCTCGATAAGGGCGGCTATTCTCTCCAGCGTAAGCTTTCCCGCCTTGATCGCGGAAAGACGAATGTCCGTCGGCGAAAGTCCCTGTGCAACGAGATCAGGATTTACGTACTCGATCGACCCCGCCCAGTCCGGAAGATACCGCAGCGCGAACGTGGACTTGCCAGCCCCGTTCGGCCCGGCCACGACGTGGCACGAAGACTTGCCATCGCCAGCCGATCTGGCAAGCGTTTCCGCGGTGCCAGACATCATTGCGCCCCCTGCACGATTACGGGGACGGCGCCGACTTTCTTCACCGTCGCCGTGCCATAGCCCACGCCATCCAGCACGACGCCGTTTACGACGGCCGTGTACTTCCTCGACTTGCCCTCGGCCGTGACGCCGAAGACCTTGAAGCGTCCCTTGAAAACACCCTTCGACTGTGTCGCGGAAAGCGACAGCCCCGCCGGATTTCCGTATTCGGTCAGCACTTCATATGCGCCGTCGTCCGAAACGAACTTCACATTGTCCGCCCTAGGCACGCTCCATTTACTGCCGGACGCCGTCACCTCCACGTCGTCGGGCAGCAAACCCTCATCTACTTCCACTCCGCCCACATCAAACGTTCCATCGATAGAAAAAGACGAACTCGCTGCAATGCTTGAGACGCTTCCTGCGCCCTCTGCCGACAATGTGGACGAGAACGGTATTGCGTTGTTCACCCAACTCGACGCGGAAACCACCGTCACGGCGTCATCCGCAAAGGACATTAAAAAGCCGAACCCGCCCTTCCTGCCTGAATGAAGCGGAATCACGACAGGCAGCACGCATGTTTCGTCATCCATGACACAAAGAGTTCCGTTGAAAGAGGCCTTCGTGCCATCTGGCATAGTCCCAACCACGCGGGCTTTTCCCCCGGACTTGACTTGGACAGACAACCCGACATATCCATTGCCGAGACTGGACTCGTCCGATTCCGCCTTCAACACGACCGTATAATATCCCTTCAGGCTGTTTTCCGCAGTCAATGCCTTGACACGGTCAATATACGTGCTCTTGCCGAAAATGTGGCGCGTGCCGGTAATGGAATAATCGCCGAACGTCCCCTCCATGGCACCACCTTCATCCGCCAGCTTCACTTCAAGTTCCCGCTCGTCGGACGATTTCGTTGGTATCAACGTGCCGGACAACCCCTCGTCCAACGCGCCCTTGAGACGGATAGATCCCTCGCCTAGCAGCACGATGGCCGCCGTCGCCGTCACGTTGGTCTCCTCGTCCGTCTTGTTCAATTTGCCCTTGGACGTCTTAAGTTGAATCGTACCGACAACACTATCGCCATCAGTCAAATATCCGTTGTAGACATGCGCCTTGCCGAAATCGTACTCCACCTCGGCAAGAGTTTCAGGTTCGCCGTCCTTCTGCCAGTGCGCATAAAGCGAAAACGACTTTTCGACGACCATCTTGCCGGCCTCCGCTTCCGTCACCTCCGTGCCGCCATACGGTTTCGTGAACCAGCCGAGGAACGTGTAGCCGTCACGCTCGGGATCTTTGTCCGGCAATGCGCCAACATATCGTCCCGGAATATAGTATTGAACGTCCAACGACTTGTTAACGCCGGGGATTTCCCAAAACAAAACCTTGCATACAGGCTGAGTCACCCATCGAAAAACGCGGCGCTCATAATCGCCTTCTGGCCATGACAAATATGCGCCGCCCGACGAAGCCACGGTCTCTTCACCTTCATCACCGGAATCCGACTCGTCATCGGAATCCGACTCGCCAATTTCGTCTGTCGTCCCAGTAGTCTGCACCACCATATCCACCTCCTCCCTTTCCCACCCATCGCGCACGCCAAGCACGCCGGAGATCAGATTCCTCGGCGCACCCGCATACAACGCCTCGTCCGCAGCTGGACAATCGCCTTGATAGCGCACAATTTTAAGGGCAGGGCAGTTCGTAAACACGTAAGCGCCCATGGTGTCCACGCTTTCCGGAATCGTTATCCCCGGTGAAAGATTTATGCATCCGGCAAAGGCATAGCTGCCGATTGACGTGACGCCAAACGGAATAACGATATTGGTGACGGATGCGCATCCATCGAACGCCCGCTCGCCAATTGCCTCTACTCTATTTGTCCCAAGAGTACCAGGAATATGCAACGTCCCCTTCAAAGAGGTGTCCACGGCGGCCACGTATGCCCCGTTCGACACGTTCTGTATCGTCGCCACGCCGTTCGACGTAGCGGTGTAATGCCATATTACGCCATCTATTTCCTGCGTAAGAATTGAAGCGGAGGATATCATCCAGCTTGCATAAAGCGTCTTCGTCGTACCGGCAGAAGACAGGTTCGTGACCGTCGCCCCGTCTTCATATGCCACGCTTCCAGCGGCTGATGCAGACCACCCCCGGAAATCGTAGCCGGCACGGGTGAATTCGTTTGAATGCAGCGACTGCCCGACATCGACCGTGAACGTCTGGTTCGACATCGTTCCCGTTCCGCCATTCGCGTTGAAAGCCACGTAATAATTCGTTACGGCAGGAACCTCGTTGGTCGGCGTCGAAGGCGAAATCTGAGCGTTTTTCCATTGCGCATAAAGCGTCCTGTAACCCGCGCATGCCAAAGTATTGGTGGAAAGCAGCACGCCGTTCGTAGCGGCGGTACTCCAACCTGTCAATTCATGGCCACTGCGCGTCGCCTTGGGAAACAAGCCATACGGACTGCCCAGCGTGTACGTCCTGTTCGTTTCCGACGCCGTGCCGCCGTTGCCGTCGAACGCCACATCCAGCTTGTCGTCCAATCCAATCCGAACGGCATAGCTCGCCCCCTCTTTATAGGTGGCTGCCGAAATGAAAAGCGTATATGTTATCGAAGCACTGAACGGAAGATTCTTTGAAGATGAAATATCTTCTTTAAGCCCCTCTCCCATGAGAAGTTCAGCGTGAAAAACCGCCCCCGTGCCGGTATTTGTATAAATTGCAATAGACTTCGTTCCATAAACCCTATCAACCTGAAACTCAACCACATGAGGCTTGGAGGCACTTGATGCCGACGATACCCGTCCTGTAATCGTTGCAGGCAATATCAATTCATCACGAAGGCTTACTCCATCGTCGAAAAAGGGCACCGCATAGACGTTTTCCGCCCTGACGGCATACGTCATGGCAGACAGCAACGCCGCCGCGATGCACATCTTCGCCATGCCAACCGCTTTGGAATGTCCATACGGCATAACACACAGCCCTGCTCGCTATTTTCCAAGCGCCTCAAGAAGATTCTCGGAAGGAGCGGGCGCGGACTTCTGCTCCGGCGCAGGCTTCTGCTCGGGCTTTGCCGCAGGTGCAGATCCTGGCTTCTCCGCCTTATCGTCCTTATCCTTGCGCAGCTTGTCGATGAACTCGCGCCAGTCGAGCTGTTCCTGCTCGTAGCGCTTGAGCTCGCGCTGCACTTCCTTTGCGTGCTTGTCCGCCCACTCCTTGCGCTCCCTGTCGGCCCTCTCCTCGAGATCCTTGACGCGCTTTTCCTTCGCCTCATCAAGCTTCTTGCCGGTTTCGTGCTCCTCGTCCTGGTTCGCCCATTCGAGAGCCTTGCGGCGCAGCTGTTCCTTCTTCGAAACGGGATCGGCGAGCGGCGAAAGCGACCAGCCGTTGTCGTCCCACGGACGCGGATCGCTGAGCGATTTCTTGCGGCGCAGCGCCTCGGCCTGCGACGCGGCGGCATCGTCCAGCACGTAAGGCGTGATGAACACGAGCAGCTCGCTCCGCGCCTCCTTGATGGACACGCTTCCAAAAAGCCATCTGCCGATCCACGGGATGTCCTTCAACAGCGGGATGCCGCTTTCGGACTGCACGTTGGACTTCTTCGTGAGGCCGCCCATCATGATCGTCTGCTGGTTCTCCACCGTGACTTCGGACTGCATCTTGCGCGTCGTGACCGTCGCGTACGGATCTGTGCCGCCCGACTCGTTCGGCACGTTCTGGTCCGCACCCTGCGTCTCGAACTTCTCCTCTATCTCAAGCACGACCGTGCCGTTCGGATTGATGCGTGGCGTAACCTTCACGGTGAGGCCGATATCGCGCTTCTCGTAGTTCCGCACCTGCGAACCGGAATAGGTGGAGCCTGAATACTGGTAGCCGCTGAAGAGGTAGATCATGTCCGTCGCCTCGATAGTGGCCTCCTTGTTGTCGAGCGTCATGAGAATCGGCGAGGCAAGCACCTTCGTGCGGCTGTCGCTCTTCGCGGCCTGGATCACGGAGGCTATGTTGAGCTTGTCGCTCTTCAGGAAGTAGTTCAGTCCGCCGCCGATCGGACCTTCGTTGGTAGTTGAATTGACCGCAGCATTCATGAGCGTACCGAGCATGGACGTACCGGAACCGCCACCGCCGCCCAACATATAGCTGCCGTTGTTGTAGAAACCATCACGACTTATGCTCTTAATTGTCTTCATAACTGGATTGGCTGTCTCAGTTGTAGTCTGCCGCATACGTGTGTTGCCGTAATCGTCCGTAACCTCCTCCCAGAACAATTTGCGTCCATACGAATCTGTCACTTGTTCAGACTTGAACTCTTTCTGCCTTCCCCGCTGTACCCAGTCCACGCCGGTCTGCAGGTCGTCGCCAAGCTCGACCTGGATGATGACGGTTTCCAGCAGCACCTGGGAAAGCTTCACGTCCATGTCGTCGATGACGCGCTTGACCGCAGCCATGTCCGCCTTGCGGGCCATGACGACAATGCCGTTGATGCGTTTGTCGGCGAGGATCTTGATGTTGTCCTTGTTGAGTTCGCCGAGGTTGGTGTTGCCGGCGAACGTGGGATTAGCGGTCTGCGGGCGCGGCGCCGCGCCAGGACGGTTCTGCGTGAGATTGTGGTTCGCCGCGCCGGTACGGTTCGCGTTCGCGTTCTGGTTGTTCTTCGACTGCGAATTGGAACTCGCGCCGATGAGATCGTTCAGCATCGAGGCGACGTCCTCGGCGTCGGCGTACTTCAGGCGGATCACGTCCACGCTGACCTCCGGCGTGGTCTCCACGTCGAGCGTCGTTATCACCTTGTCGAAGAAGTCCATGTTCGCCTTGGCGGTGATGATGATGAGCTTGTTCGAACGCTCGTCGGCGACGATGAGCACCTTGCCGCGTATCATGCCGCGGTCGGCGTCGGAAATCGCCGCCGTGAGCACGGCGTTGGGCGTCGGCGCGGGCGGAGGCGTGCCGGGGCGGTTGTTGAGGTTGAGGAGACGGCTGGGCTGCGTCGGAATTGACGGCCGTGAGAATCCAGGAGCGCCGCTCGACTTGACGGACGCGCCGGGCTTCTGCGAGTCCTTCTGCGACTCCGTCACGATGGTTTCGAGGTACGTCTTGATGTCCGTCGCGATCGCATACTTGATCTCGCGCACGAACACCTCCTCCAGCACCGGCGTCGGCACGTCAAGTTCCTTGATGATCTCGAGCATCCGGTTCACGTTCTCCTGCGTATCGGTGACGAGGATCGCGTTGTTGCGCTCGAACACCTGGAAGAGGCCGTTCGGATCCTTGAAGCCCTCCACGGCCTTCTGAGCCTCCTCGGCGGTTATGTGTTCGAGGCGGATGAGCTGGCTTATCACTCGGCCGCGTTCCGGGATGCCGTTGGTGGCGACGTTCATCAACGTGCGAATGCCCTGCGTGCGCACGGTCTTGCGTTCGAAAGCCCGCAGGAAGATGTCGCCGAACGGCTCGATGACGATGCCGTTCATCGTGAGCGTCACCTCGATGGCCTGAAGATACGAATCCTTGTCCAGCTCGCGTCCGTTGGAACTGAGCGTGATCTGCGTCTTCGGCAGGTTCGGCGCGGGAAGAAGCACCTTGCCCGCCTCCTTGGCGTAGGACATCAGCAGAATCTCGACGGGCGCGTTGTCGAAGTCGAGCAGCGGCACGCCGTTCGTCCCCTTGGGCATGTCGCGCAGCTGGTCCGCTATCGGCTTCGCGTCCGCCGCAGACGTCGCTGCCTGCGCGGCGCCGGGACGGTTCATCCTGTTGCCCAAACCTCCGCGCCTGAGCAGAGACGGCCTGTTCGGCGCGATTCCCTGCGCCGCAGCCGCAAGCACTCCGGCGGCGACAGCCGCCAGCAACGCGAACTTTGCAAATCTCTTTTCCATCATACGGTCGTTCCCTTCACTTCGTCTGGCCTGCGGGCTCCTCGCCCTTGATGTAAGCGCATGTAAGCACCATCTTGCCGTTCATCGCGCCGACGTTCCTGCCGCGCACCGATACATCCAGCTCGCGGACGTCCATCATCGCGTCCTTCGCCGTGTTGACGGCGTAAAGGAACTCGACGAGCCGCTGCAAGGAGGTGTTGTCGAACCTAACCTCGACGGGCACTTCCCACACTCCGCCGTGGTCTTCCTCCGTCTGGGCCGCTTTCAAGCCCTTGCCCACGCTCACGTGGTACTGCTCGGCGAGCTTCTCTATCACGCGCTCCCAGCGCGTCGCGGAAACCACGCCGTCCTCGACCGTCGGCATCCTGAGCCGCTTGATTTCGGCGCGTTCCTCCCATGTCTCGCGGTCGCCTATGAGAGCCTTCTCCCTGAGTAGCGCGTTGCGCTCCTTTTCATAGCCCTTGCGCGCGCGCGTCCACGCCGCCCCGCGCCCCGTGAACCACATCACGGCGGCCAATGCGTACATTACGACGACAACGACCACCGCTATAGCCGTCCTGTCGCGCCGAGATTTCGCGCCTGCCGCAGTCATTTGCCTCCTCCCGCGCCCTCTTCCTCGGACGCCGGGAACTTCGCTTCGATAGTGAACGGGAAAAGCCCGTCGCGGTTCTGCGAGCCGTCGGTGGGCTTGACCTCCGCGAAAAGCTGCGGACGCTCTTCGTCGTCCTCTGCCTCGCCGGACGGCGACGGGACGCGCGCGGCGCGAAGATCTTCGTCGAGCTGGCGCCAGCTGTCGCGGTTCGGCGCCTTGCCGCGCACGAACACGTCCTCGCCGCGGCGGAACCTGAACTGGTCGATGGTCATGGAATCGTCGTCGGCCATGCTGTCCGACACCAGCTTGAGCATTTCCAGGGCGCACTTGGAACGATCCTCGTAGCGGTCGATGAGCGCCACGCGGTTCGTCATGTCGAGAACCTCCTTGTACGCCTTCGCGTGCCGCCTTTCCTTCCGCAGCGCCTTTTGCCCGTCGCGCATGTAGTTGAACGCCAGCTCGTAGCCGAACAGCACCCCGACGACGAGCAGCCACACGCCGGCCGCCACCGAGAGGAACAGCTTCATCTTGCGGCGGAAGCGCGACTCAGTGCGAGATTCCACCCAGTCCGCCGGCGTCACGTCGAACGTGCCGCCCTCGATCATCCTGCGCGCACACCCTTCCACGCCAAGCGCCGCGTCGTCTACTGCGACGACGCGCACCGGACCGAACGTCGCAAGACGCTCCAGAACTTCTTGCGCCGGAGCCTCCATGCAGCACACCGCCACGTCCCCGACATCCTGCGCGTCGCCTTCGCACGAAAGCAGGCTGAGCGTCACCTCGCGGCAAAGCTCCGCCACGGAAGCGACCTTCCCGATGCCGCGGAGCTGGACCGGCGCACCGCCGTCCACCACGGCAAGCTCCCACTCTCCGCCGAAATAGAGCAGCACAAGCCGCCGCTTAGCCTCCACCTCGCAGAGGCGCGGCCAGAGACCGCGCAGCCAGCCGAGCGCGGTGGCGTCCGTGTGCGTCACGAACACGTGCGCCGCGTCAAGAGCCGCGCCGTATTCGGCGGCGGCGGCGGCAGGCAGAGCGGAAGCCAATATCTGAAGCTTCGCGTCGTCCTCCGCGACTATCTCCGCGGCGGGTGTCAGAGCCTCGTCCGGGAACGGGGAAATCTCGTCGAGCGCCAGCGCGGCCGGGCCGAGCAAATCCTCCCTCGCCTCCACTGGCACGCCGAAGCCCTTGACCAGCAATTTGGAAAGCGGAAGCGAAAGGGCAAACTCGTTCTGCCCGAAGAACTCCGCCGCCGCCTTGATCGCGCGCGCAAGCGGCTTGTCCTCCTCGACGACGGTCTCGACGGCCTTGCCGTCGGAATCATCACCCGGCAACGCCACTTCAGACGCATCCCCGCCTTCCGGCGGCGCGTCCGATTGCGCCGCTTCGAGCGGCCACGACTCCGCCGCCGTGCGCTCGTACGCGCCGTTGCGCTCTTCGAGCCGCACGCCGTGCAGGAATCCGCCCTCGATGCCGAGAACTGTAACTTCTTTTGCCATCGGCGTCTATTATCTCATTTCCATCGCCTGAACGCAAGTATTCTGTGCGAAAATTTAACCAAAGATGCGCATCAACCATGAGAGGGCCGCGCTTTGTCGCGGCCGGGTTTTGCAATTGCCTCTGCAAAAGCAATTGCCGCTCTCTTGCACACCGTAGGGCAGCGGCAATGCCTTAGGGTCTATAAACACAAACACCCCACTTTATGCACACAAACACCCCACTTTATGC
>JAFPNP010000053.1 GCA_017411125.1 Kiritimatiellia bacterium | reverse complement strand
CGCCCGCGCCCGTTGCGGCAGCGGAAGAGCCGAAGGCTGCGGCGTTGCCGCCCGAAACGGCAAAATTGATAAGCGAAATCGTTACGGCGGAAAAGCTGCGCCGCGAATCGTTCAGCGGCCAGGCGAGGCTTGAGCTTACTGCGGCTCGCGAGGCCATGCAGGGTCGCAATTGGGACGAGGCGTACAAGTCGTACAAATTGGCCAATTCGCATCTTCTTGAACTTGACGACGAGCCGTTGCGCAATGAATGCAGGCAAGGCATGGCGAAGGCCAGATACGAGGCTGCGAAGCAGGCGCTCAAGGAGTCGAATCGTGAGGCCGCCCTCAGGTACGCAGAGGAGGCGATGAGCCTCGAGCATCCGCATGCGGGAGCGCTGATAGAGGGATTGAAGTCCGAGCAGACTGCGAGCACGACCACGGACGCGGCGGACATCCGCCATCGCAGGAACGACGAGGGCTACAAGAAGGATCGCGACCTTATCCGCCAGCGTCTAAGGCTTTCTTCGCAGTATCTCGCCGTGGCCGACCTCGGCAGGGCCTTGGAGCAGTGCGATCTCGTGCTGCGTTCCGATCCGTACAACCAGCAGGCGTTGTCGTTGCGCACCCGCATCCAGCAGAAACGCCAGATGATAATGAAGACGGAGCGCGAAGCGACCCGGTTCGGGATGATTGCCGACGTGGACAGGGCGTGGCGGCCGGCATATGCCGTGAACTCCGTCGAGGTGAAGGACGTCGACGGCGGCACGATGAAGACGCCGGTGGGTGTCGATCCTGAAAGATCGACCGAGCAGTCCATCGAGAAGCGCATGAAAGCGATGATGCTGCCGCAGATCGAGTTTCGTCCGCCGGCTACGATTGATGTTGCCGTCGAGACCTTCCGCCAGATGTCAATCGATTTCGACCGTCCGGAGATTCCGGAGTCGCAGCGCGGATTCAACTTCCTCCTCGATCCTGCCAAGGGCGGCGAAGCGCCGGCCGCGACCGGCGGCAACGGCGGCAACGGCGCGGATGCGGCTTTCGGAACCGCAGGAGGGGATGATTCGTCCGCAACGGGCGACAAGAAGCCCTTGCAGCTGTTCGCCTCGAACATTTCTCTTTGGGAGGCTTTGGAGCAGGTTTGCAAGATCGCGGGCTACAAGTTCAGGATACAAGGCTCCTTCGTCAAGGTGATGCCGTTGAGCGCCACGGACGACGATCTGGTGACGCGTTCCTACAACGTCATCGAGGATTTCGAGACGCTGATGAACACAGCCTCCAGCAATATCAAGGACGACAACAGGCCGGCGTCGCAGCTTGGCGGCGGCGGCGACGAAGGCGGAAGTTCCGGCGTTGCCGACGAGAAGCAGTGGAAAAGGTTCTTCGAGGAAGTCGGCGACGTGAAGTGGGCGCCCAATTCCAAGATCCGCTACATCAAGGCGATCGGCAAGCTGAAAGTGACCAATACTCCCGACCAGTTGGCCAATTTCGAGGTGGCGATGAACGAGCTCAATGTCACGCCGAGGTTGATCGAAATCGAGACGCGCTTTGTCGAGGTAGCGCAGGAGGATCTCAATTCGCTCGGTTTCGAGTGGCTGCTGAACACCGACTACCAGTTCAACGTGGGCGGCAAGCTCAAGAAGGCGCTCAATCTCAAGGACGGCGCGTGGAACACGGTGGACTCCGGCTATTCCTTGTCGGAGGGCACCAGGACGATCATGACCGAGAGCGGTTCGCAGGGGCAGTACACCATCGACGGCGCCGGGAATTACGTGCGTTTGCCGAATTCGCCGACCGTGATGTCCCAGACCGGCATCGACGGCAGCCAGTTCTTGACGCCTTCGGGCGTGATGGGACCGCTTTCCTCCACGAGGCAGTCGGAGACGTACACTTGGAGCGGCGGTTCCAAGAAATGGACGAACTACGATCCCAGCACGGGCGACCGCTACAACCGTTTGAACGGACGCACCGGCAAGAACGTGGGCGTGAGTGCGATAAACGGCACGGACTATTCTTCCGGAATGCGCTACCTTTCCACGGACAGCAACCACATTTCCGGACAGGGCAATTCGTCCAACGACCAGTTCATGCGCGTGAACGCGTTCCTTGGAAACGCCGACCTTTCCATGATCCTGCACATGCTTTCGCAGCGCAGCGACACCGACCTGCTCTCCGCGCCGAAGGTGGTCACCAAGCGCGGCAAGCCGGCGGAGATCAAGGTCGTCACGATCTACCGCTACCCGACCGACTACAACGTGACGATCCAGTCCGCAAGCTCCAGTTCTACCAGCTACAGCACCGGCGTGGACGGCTACCGCAACAACGGCGGCGGCGGCAGCAAGATCCTCCCCATGGTGCAGCCTCAGAACTTCGAGACGCAGGAAGTGGGCGTCATCCTCAAATGCACGCCGGACATTTCGGACGACGGGCAGATGATAAATCTCGAGCTCAACCCGGAGGTTGTCAGCGAACCGACATGGCACGACTACGGCATGAAGGTGCCTATGGCCTCCGTCGTGGATTCCAGCTTCCTCGATCCGTTGAAGCCGATGGAGTGGTACTCCGTGCCGATGGAGCAGCCATTCTTCAAGCGGCGCGCGATCGAGACGAACGTTTCAATCTACAACGGCGCGACTATCGTGATGGGCGGCATGATCACGGAAGAGCGCAAGTCCATGGAGGACAAGATTCCGTTCCTCGGCGACATACCGTTCGTCGGACGTCTCTTTCGCAGCCGCAGCGAATGGTCGAACAAGCGCAATTTGCTTTTGTTCGTGACAGCGCGGCTCGTGGATCCCAGCGGCAGGCAAGTCACGCTGGATTCGGGCGACGACGCCCGCAATGGCGGCGCCAAGGCGGAGGCCGGCGTCACGCCCGCGCCCGCGAGGTGACGTTTTATGAAAATAGCCCTAACAGGCGGAATCGCCTGCGGGAAGAGCCTGTTTGCCAAGTTCCTGAAGGAGCTTGGCATTCGGCTTGTTGATGCGGACGACATTGTCCACGAGCTGGAGGCTCCGGGCGGAAATGCGGTGCGGCCGATAGCGGCGCGTTTCGGTGACGGAGTGCTCGCTCCGGACGGCGGCATCGACCGCGGCGCACTAGCGGCGCTGGTGTTCTCCGACCCCGTTGCTCGTGCCGATCTCGAGGCGATACTCCTTCCCGTTGTCCGCGCAAGGCTTTCGGCGGACAGTGGCAATGCTTTGACGATCCATGTAATTCCTCTTCTTTTTGAATCGCATTGGGAATCGGATTATGATACAATAGTGTGCATCGCCTCCCCGGTAGGTCTGCAGATAGACCGAATGGTGCGTACGCGTGGCTACACGCGCAGACACGCAGAGGCACGTCTCGCGGCGCAATTGCCCGTGGCCGAGAAAATCGCCCGCTCCGATTACACCGTGATGAACGATTCAACACCAGAACATCTGAAAGACGAGGCACGAAAGCTTGTCGCCTGGCTGAAGGGAAGAGACAGAACATGAGCGTAGAAGAAACAGATACTCGCGATGCCGCAGAACCTGCAGCGGCAACGCCCGTCGCGGACGGAGAGGCCGCAGCCGCGCCGGCTGCGCCGCCGAAGAAAAAACGCGGCCGTCCGTCCAAGGCGGAAATGGCCGCGCGCGCCGCGTCGGAGATTGCGCAGGTCGTGAAGGAGGTCGCCGCCGAAATGAAAGATCCGGTGATTGCCCACCCTCCCGCGTCGTCCGCCGCCCCTGCGGCGCCCGCCGCTCCCGTCATGGCTGCCGCGCCTTCGCCGGCATCGTCCGCCGCCCCTGCGGCACGTTCGGCGGCGTCTGCCGCCCCGTCTGTTTCGCCGCCCGGCGAACAGCCGCTGAGCAACAGGCAGCGCAGGCGCATGGAGTGGCTGGCGCGTTCTGCCGCACGCAACGCAAACCGCCAGAATTTCAAGAACGGCGGCCAGCATTTCCAGCAGCAGGCTCCGCAGGGCAACCGGCGTCCGCCGTCGGAGGCGCCGCAGAACCTGCCGCCGCCGCAGCCTTCCGTGCCGCGCAACCCCGACTTGCCTGAATACAGCCTTGCGGACATCCATTCGTGGGACAACGGCGAGATCGTGGCGAAGATGTGGCCGGACGCGAACGCCGAGGAACTTGGCGCCATGAAACGCCACGAGATCATTTTCGGTGCCATCAGGAGCTATCTCAACCGCGGCGGCGCGGTGATGGCGACGGGATGCCTCGAAGTGGTCAAAGAGGGATACGGCTTTCTGCGCAGCGCGAAAACGAATTTCCTCGCCTGCCCCGAAGACGTGTTCATTCCGCAGCAGCAGATCCGCCGCCATGCGCTCCGTACAGGTGATACCGTGGAGGGGCCTATACGCGATCCCCGCGACCGCGACCGTTTCTTCGCGCTTGGCAACGTCGTAGCGGTCAATGGCAAGACTCCAAGCGAAGCGGCGCGCATCGTCCACTTCGAGAACCTCGTTCCGACTTTTCCGACGCGCCGCATCGTTCTGGAAACCACTCCAGGCGAGCACGCCATGCGCGTGGTGGATCTTTTCACCCCGATAGGATTCGGGCAGCGCGGCCTCATAGTGGCCCCGCCGCGCGTGGGCAAGACAGTGCTGCTCCAGAAGATGGCCAACGCCATCACGAAGAACCATCCCGACGCGGTGCTGATTGTGCTGCTCATCGACGAGCGTCCGGAGGAGGTGACGGACATGCAGCGCAATACGAAGGCCATGGTGCTTTCTTCCACGTTCGACGAAGAGCCGCAACACCACGTGAACGTAGCGGAGATGGTGATAGAGATGTCCCGTCGCCAGGTGGAGAACGGCAAGGACGTCATCATCCTGCTCGATTCCATAACGCGCCTCGCCCGCGCCTACAACACCGTGCAGCCGCACAGCGGCAAAATCCTCACCGGCGGCGTGGACGCCCTTGCGTTGCATCGTCCGAAGCGTTTCTTCGGCGCGGCGCGCAACATCGAGGGCGGCGGTTCGCTCACCATAATCGCGACAGGCCTCGTCGACACCGGTTCCCGCATGGACGAGGTCATATTCGAAGAGTTCAAGGGCACGGGCAACATGGAACTTTGCCTCGACCGCGGCCTTGCCGACAAGCGCATCTTCCCGGCAATCGACATCGAGAAGTCCGGGACGCGCAAGGAGGATTTGCTTCTGGCGCCGCTGGAGCTGGAGAAGACGTGGGCTCTTCGCCGGTTGCTTGCGGATGCCGGCCCGGAACGCGCCATGCAGGTCGTGCTGACCGGCATGAAGAAGTACAAGTCCAATCCCGAGTTCCTGCTTTCGATGGACGGCAAGAGCATTTAAGGTCTGGACGTGGACGACGGGCGCAGACCAGACTGGAAACGGCGCGTGCGGCTGTTCGCCGCCGCGTCGTTGCTCGTGCTGTCCGTCTGGAGTCTTTTCGGGACGACGGGCGGTTTCAGTTTTCTGAATCTCGACGACCACGACTACACCTACCGCTGCGCCTTCGTGAAGGACGGTCTTTCGCCGGCGAACGTCTGCGAGGCGTTCGCCAACGCACGGCACGGCGGTATCTGGATGCCGGCCACGTACATTTCCTACATGGCCGGCATAACCATGTTCGGACCGGGCGCGGGAGCGCACCATCTCGTCAACGTGGCGATCCATTCCCTGAATGCCGTGCTGCTGCTCTGCCTGGCGGCGGGGATTCTCCGGGCCTGCCGCCGCGGAGACGACGAACATCCGCGTCTCGCGGAACTGTGTGTTTTTCTTGCAGTGGCATTCTGGGCGCTTCATCCACAGCGTCCGGAGGCGGTGGCGTGGATCGCCTCGCGCAAAGAACTGCTCTGTGGTTTGTTTACGCTCGGCGGGCTGCTGTGCTGGCTTCGCGCGCGGGCATGTGAAGGGCGTGTTCGTCGTTGGATTGCATTTGCGGGAACGTATGTGTGTTTCGCTCTGGCCTGCATGAGCAAGCCCACCGCGATGTGCTTTCCGTTTCTTGTGCTTGCGTTGGAGGGGCTCCTTCGGCGGAGAGAGAACGATATTCGGCGGCCGTCTTTCATCGTGAATCTGGCGGCGTTTCTCGTTATTGCCGCCGCTACTGGCGCGTTGGCGGTGTATTCGCAGACCCATCCCGAAGGCCATGAGGTACGCGGGCTTTTCAGCGCATCTCTGCCTTGGCGTATGTTGAACGCCGCCGTGGCTACAGGGCTTTACATCTTCCAGATGGCTGCACCCGTCGGAATCCACATGGACTACCGGGCCGTGCCGGGCGGCTGGCCGTTGCACGGCATGCTGGGAATCGCGGTGTTTGCCGCCGTCGTTTGCGGCATCGTCTTCGCGCTGAAGCGCATGCGCGGCAGCCGCGTGCAGATTCTCTCCCTCTGTCTGTGGTTCGCAGCCGCGCTTGCGCCGACGCTTGGAATATTCGGCAGTTTCGGCGACCAGTCGCGCGCCGACCGCTTTTTGTACATTCCGGCGATGGTCGCGCCGCTTGCCGCCGCCGTGTTCGTCCGCTTTGCCGACGGGCGGCGGCTGAAGGCCGTTGCAGCGGTCGCCGCGCTGTGCGTCGTCGCGGCGTTCGTCTTGTGCCGCCCGGTCGTGGCGGGCTACCGCAACGACTTGACGGCGTTCTCCTCGATAGTCGATTGTGATCCGGAGCATGGGCGCGCGCTTGCGCGGCTTGGCGAAGCCTGGTGCGCCGAAGGGAATCTCGGACGCGGAATAGAGTTGCTGCGGCGCAGCAGAGAGGCGCAGTCCGACGACGCAACCGACGCGAAACTTGCATACGCGCTTATGCGCCGCGGCCGCACGGAGGACTGGGCGGAGGTGCGCGAGGTGTGCGCGGCGATTGCCAAGGAGCCTGCCCGCGACGCGCGCGGACAGGGCTTGGAGGCGCTGGGCACGGCAGAGCTTGTTGCGCGGAACTGGAGCGAGGCGGCGAGGTGCCTTGTCCTTTCCGTGCGCGCGCCGGGCCGGCACTACTCGTCTGCGGACGCCATACTGAAGCTGGCGTTCGCAAGGCACAACGCCGGGGAGCGCGACGATGCGCGGAAGCTTTTCGAGTGGGTCGTGTCCAGTTCGGGGCGGCAAGACCTCGCCATGCGGGCGCAACAGGTTCTGGACGTGCTGGAGACTTCGCCGCAAGGCATTTTGTTCTGGTAGGATAGAGGCATTCATGGCAGACATAACGATAGAAGGCGCGAAAGTACACAACCTGCGCAACGTGGACGTGCGCATACCGCGCAACTCGCTCACCGTGGTCACGGGGCTTTCCGGAAGCGGCAAGTCGTCTCTCGCGTTCGATACCCTCTACGCCGAAGGACAGCGCCGCTACGTGGAGTCGCTGAGCGCCTACGCCCGCCAGTTCCTCGACCAGATGCAGAAGCCGGACGTGGAGCGCATCGAGGGACTTTCTCCAGCCATCGCCATAGAGCAGAGAACGTCCGGCGGCAACCCGCGCTCCATCGTCGCGACTGTCACCGAGATACACGACTACCTTCGTCTGCTCTACGGGAACGTTGGCGTCGCGCACTGTCCGAAATGCGGCAAGCCCGTGAAGCGGCAGAGCGCGGAGCAGATCGTGGAGTCCATCCTGAAGTATCCCGCCGGGGCGAAGCTCGTGCTTTACGCTCCGGTGGTGAAAGGGCGCAAGGGACGTCACGAGGACGTCCTTGCCGACATCAAGCGCGCCGGGTTCGCGCGTGTGCGCGTGGATGGCGTCATGTACGCGCTCGAGGAAGTCCCGGAGCTGGACAAGAAAAAAAACCATTCCATCGACGTCGTGGTGGACCGCCTTGTGGTTCCTGGCAAAGCGGATCCGGCGTTCACGTCGCGCCTCACCGATTCGGTGGAGCTCGGACTCAAGACGGGCGGCGGCATCATCGTGGCGGAAAGGCTTGCGGATGGCGGCAAGGCGTCCGCTTTCATCTTCTCCGAGAAGAATGCCTGCCCTGACTGCGGCATATCGTTTGACGAGCTGAAGCCGCGCAACTTCTCCTTCAATTCCCCGTTCGGAGCGTGCCCGACGTGCGGAGGGTTGGGATCGATATTCTACTTCGACGAAGATCTCGTCATTCCCGACAAGACGCTTCCCCTCCGCGAGTGCATCCACCCGTGGCGCCGCGCAGGGCATATGGCGATAATGTACTACAACGAAATCCTCTCCCGCATCGCGAAGCAGTACAAGGTGAACCTCGAAACGCCGTGGGAGAAGCTGCCTGCCGATTTCCGCCACAAACT
>JAFPNP010000052.1 GCA_017411125.1 Kiritimatiellia bacterium | reverse complement strand
GGCATAGCGGATCGAGAAGAAACCGCCCCAGCTCATGCCGACGAGATTGGCCTTCGGCGCAAAGCCCAGTTTCTCCACGAGAAACTTCTGGAACTCGGCTGCTGCGGCGACGCCCGAATCGTCCATCCGTGTCGAAAAGAGCTCGAGCGTGACATGGTGGAAGCCCTTCCGCAGAAGGTCGGGAACGCCGGTACGGTCGACGAACGCCGTCGCCCACTGCATCGTCCACGTCCACGGCATCCCTTCGCGGGCGGGAACGCTCGGCTCCACGACCCAAGCGTCGCGTCCCTTGAACTTGAACACGGTGCGCCTGTGTCCGTACCAGACATCCTCCTTCACTATCTTGCATAACTTTGCGATCTTGTCGCGGGCGCGTTCGGCGTCCGGCAGGACCACGCCGGTGCAGTCATCCAAGACAAACTTAGGCCGCGCATCCGGCGAAGCGGCCTTGACCACGACGTTCTCGAAACGGATATTGTCGGCATGGCGCACGTAGAAGCCGTACGCGGGCAGGTTTCTGCGGAACATGAACGCCTCTGGATAGGCGCCGTCGAATTCCGGGACGTCGCCCTTCGCATCCGCAGCGGTTCCGCCGCCTGGCACGGTTATCGAAACGTTGCGCAGCGTTATGTCGCGCGGTCTGCGGGCAGACTTGCCGTCCTTTGCGGGCACGCCCGTGATGGAGCAGGCGATGCGGCTTTCAGCCGTGGCGCGGACGTTCTCGATGAGGACGTTGCGCAGATACGTATCCACCTCGCCCTTCGGCTCGTGGCGATGATGATGGCGGATGAATATCGGGGTCATGTACCCTTCTATCGTGACGTTGCGGATGGTCACGTTCTCCATGCGACCGCCGTCCACGACCTCGAGGGCGAGACCGGCGATGCCGCACAGGCGATTGGTGATTCCCGCGAAAGGCAGACTTTTAGGCCAATTGAAGCGCCAGCTCTCCTTCGTGCGGCGGACGGTGCAGTTCTCTATCAGGATGTCGCGGAAAGCATTGTAGCTTCCGGTGCCGAACTTGATGCCGTTGCAGGCGGAGGCCATGCGGCAGTTGCGCACGACGACGTTCGTGACGGGGAACGACTTGTCGCTCTCGGCCTTGAAGCAGAGCGCGTCGTCGTCCGCGCTGAAGTCGCAGTCCTCGACGGTTACGTTGCAGGATTCGATATCCAGACCGTCATTCGTCTTGTTGCAGTAGTTGAAACAGGATATGCCCTTCACCTTCACGCCGTCGCAGTTGCGCAGATGGCACGCCCACGAACCGGGATTGGTGTAGCGGAAGCCCTCGAGTCTGACGTTCCGGCAGCGGGAGAAGCGCATCAGCAGCGGAAGGGACTGCGGCTGGCTTTCGCCGCGCAGCTTTTTCGTCTCCTTGAACACCGCCCCGCGCCCGTTTATCGCGCCCTTGCCGACGATGGCCACGTTCGTGGCGTTTTCGGCCAGGATGAAACACCTGTCGTTGAGCGCGGCGGCGTAATCGGCAATGTTAGTGCTGGCAAGAAGCGTCGCGCCTTCGGCGAGTTCGAGCGTGACGTTGCTCTTGAGCGCGAACGGCTTCGCCACGTGTTCGCCCGCGTCGATGCGCACCGTGCCGCCGCCGCGCGCCGCCGCCGCGTCCACGAGGTTCTGGACGTCAAGCATGTCGCCGCAGGCGGCGAAAACCGCACCGGCGACAAATGCGAGGCACACGGCCCCGCCCGCAATTCTTTTGTTTTCCATGGGCGCTAGTATATCAAATCCACCTGTGAAAGTATAGCGGCTCAACAACGGGCGCGCGCGTCCGCGCAGTCGCGCGCGAGCTGTGCGCGGAGGTCGCCGACGGAGGCGAAAGCGCGTTCCGGGCGGATGAACGACGCGAACGACACGCGCATCGTTTCAGGCGGAGGCCCGGACGGATCCGCGAGCAGATGTACCTCGAGCACCGGCTCCGCCCACGCCCTGTCGCCCATAGTTGGCGCCACGCCCCAATTCGCCAGCCCGCGCCCCAGCGGCGTGGCAACGGCGTACACGCCGCGCCCCAGCGGAAGATTCCCAAGCGCGGGCCTCACGTTGATCGTCGGGAACCCCAGTTCCCGCCCAAGTCCTTTGCCGCGCACGATGTCGCCGACGACGGAATAAGGCCGCCCCAGCATTTCCGCCGCCGCGGCAACGTCCCCATTTCCCAAAGCGGCGCGTATGCGGGTGGAGGACACCCTTTCGCCGCGCCACGACGCAAACGGAACCTCCTCGACGCGGAAGCCTCTTTCCCGCAGAAAGGCCGGCGTTCCGGCGCCGCCCGCGCCGAACGTCCAGTTCGCGCCGCAAAAGACGGTATCCAGATCCGGAAAATCGCGCCTGATCGAAACGGCGAAGTCGGACGGCGTCTGCGCGGCGAGCGCCGGAGTGAAATCGCGGGCGACGACGCGGCGTCTGCCGTCCGCCGCAAGCGCGGCAAGGCGTTCCTCTGCCGTCATCAGCAGAAGCGGCGCGCGTTCAGGCGCGAACACGGTCGCCGGATGGTTGGTGAAAGTCAGAACGGCATCGGCGCGTTCAAGCAGCAGCTGGTGTCCGGCATGGACGCCGTCGAAGAAGCCGACGGCGAGGTTCATTGCGCGTAGACTCCGGCGGGGCGTATCACGCGGGAACGGAAGCCCACTGCGTCCAGCTTCATCAAATCCATGAAGCCGACGGCGTCGGACACGTCGAGATTGCCGCACTTCACGCGGCGCAGCGATTCAAGGCACGCGCCGCATCCGAGCGCCGCGCCCAAATCGTGCGCAAGCGCACGGACGCACACGCCCTTCGTGCAAAGAAGATCGAAGGTGACGAGCGGCGGGGCGAAGTCGGTCACGGCGAGCCGGTACACGTGCACGAGGCGGGCCTTCCGTTCGTCTGCGGGCGTTTCGGCTATGTCGTAGCCCGGACGCCCCGTCATCTTGATCGTGCTGAACGCCGGAGGCGTCTGGAAAACGTCGCCGCGGAACTCCGGAAGCGCGGCGTCGAGGGCGGCGCGAGTTGTGCCGTCGAACGGAGACTCGGAGAGAGTGCGCCCTTCCCTGTCCTGCGTGTCGGTGACGCGTCCGAGGCGGATCGTGACCGAATATTCGCGGTCGCGCCCCATGAGATCGGACGAAAGACGCGTTCCGTCGCCCACGAGCAGCACGAAAAGCCCGGTAGCATTGGGTTCCAGCGTGCCGCCGTGCCCGACCTTGACCAGGTTGAAATGCTGCTTCACGGCCTTCACCACGTCGTGCGAAGCCATGTTCGCAGGCTTGTCCACGAGCACGGCGCCGTCCAACTCGGCGAGCATCGCGATCGAATCAAGCTTCGCCATGAGCCTCCAGGCTGTTGATTATCGCAAGCGTCTCGTCGCCCTTTTCGAGCGAATGGTCGAGCACGAAACGGATCTGCGGCGTGAACTTCATGCGCACCTCGCGGTTCACGATGCGCTCGAACTCCCGTTCGTGGTGGACGAGGTGCCCGAGCGCCCGCTGCTGCAGCGCCTTGTCGCCGAAAACGCTCACGCGCACGGTCGCGTTGCGCAGGTCTTTGCCGCACGAAACGCCCGTGATCGTGATCGCGCCGGGGCTCACGTCGTCGGACTGCATAACCCTGAACACGGCCTCGCCGATGACCCGCTTGAGCAGCGAGTTCACACGCTCCAGACGGTCTACAGACATCAGAGGGTCCTCGGCAGCTCTTCCATCACGTAGCACTCGATGACGTCGTCCACCGCGAACGCCTCGAAGCCGGCGAAGCACACGCCGCACTCCTGCTGGCCCGTGACTTCCTTGACCTCGTCCTTGAAGTGGCGCAGCGTCTGGAGCTTGCCTTCCCATATCTTTTCCTTGCCGCGCAGCACGCGGTAGCGCGCGGAGGCGATGAGCGAACCGTCGAGCATCTGCGAACCCGCGATCTTGCCGACCTTGCCGATGTCGTACACCGCCTTGATGACGGCGTGGCCCTTCACCAGCTCGCGGTACTCCGGCGGCAGAAGGTCGAGCATGCACTTCTTCACGTGGTCGATGAGCTCGTAGATGATGCGGAAGGAGTTGATGCGCACTCCGTCGTGGCGCGCCTGCTGCTGGACGCCGGAATCGCAGCCGACGTCGAAACCGACTATGGCGGCCTTGCCGGCGGCGGCGGACTTCACGTCCGTCAGCGACACGTTGCCAGTACCCGAAGCGATCACCTTGAGCGACACCTTCTCGCTCTTGATGTTGTTGAGCGCCTCGACGATGGCCTCGAGCGAACCCTGCGTATCCGACTTCACCACCACGCTCAGCTCGCGCTTCTCGTCCGAACCCATCTGGCTGAGGAGGTCGTCGAACGAAACGGCCTTGGTCTGGGAAAGCTCCTGCTCCTTGCGTTCCTGCGCGGTCTGCTCCGCGAGAGTGCGCGCACGCTTCTCGTCGAGCATCACGCGGAACTCCGCGCCCGCCTCCGGCACGCCGGAAAGGCCGGTGCACTTGACAGGAGTCGCCGGCGGCGCCTCGCGTATGCGGCGGCCGTGGTCGTCGATGAGGGAGCGCACCTTGCCGAAATGCTCGCCGATGAGGATTGCGTCGCCCACCTTGAGCGTGCCGCCGGTGACGAGCAGCATCGCCGTGGGGCCGAAGCCCTGCTCGAGCTCCGCCTCCACCACGTAGCCGTTCGCGCGGCGGGAAGGATTGGCCGTCAGCTCCAGAACGTCCGCCTGGAGCAGGATCATTTCGAGGAGCTGGTCCACTCCTTCGCCGGTGACGCCGGATACCGCGCAGCACACGATGTCGCCGCCCCACTCTTCGGGCGTGAGCCCCTGCTTCTGGAGCATCTGCTTTACGCGCTCGGGGTTGGCGGTCGGCTTGTCGCACTTCGTGATGGCGACCATTATCTGCACGCCGGCCTGGCGGGCGAACTTGATGGCCTCCTCCGTCTGCGGCATGATGCCGTCGTCGGCGGCGATGATGATCACGGCGATGTCCGTGAGCTGCGCGCCGCGCTGACGCATGGCGTTGAAGGCGGCGTGGCCAGGAGTGTCGAGGAACGTTATCTTGCGCCCCTGCACGTCGACCTGGTACGCGGAAATCTGCTGCGTGATGCCGCCAGCCTCGCCCGCCGCCACCTTCGTGTGGCGGATGTAGTCCATGAGCGTGGTCTTTCCGTGGTCGACGTGACCGAGGAAAGTCACGACTGGCGGCCGCGGCTTCATCTGCTCGGGCTTGTCCTGCGGAATCTCGTCGTCGGCGTCGATGGCCTTGAGCACGGGCTTCTTGTTAGCCGCGTCGCGGGCGTGCTCGATGTTCACGCGGTAGCCGTACTTCTGCGCGACCTTGGTGGCGACGTCCGGCTCGACGCGCTGGTTGATGGAGGCGAGCACCTTGAGCTGCATGAGGTCGGCGATGAGGCGGTTCGGGCGGACGCCCAGCTTGAGGGCGAGCTCCTTCACCACCACGGCGCCGCGTATCGAAATCTCGCGCGTCGAAACGGACATGGAAATCGTAGGCTTCGACGGCGCCGGCGGCTGCGCCGCGCCGGCGGAAACAGTGGTTATGGCCGGCGCCATCGTGCGCGCCGTGCGCATCGAGACGGACGCGAACCCGGCACGCTTGCCGCCGACGCGCATGACGGGCTTCTGCAGCGGTTTCGCGGGCGCGGCAGGCTTCGCGGGAGGCGGCGGAGGCGGCGCAGCCGGCTTCTTCTCCTTGCCGTCGCGATCCTTCTTGTCCTTGAAATCTTTCTTGTCCTTGCCGTCCTTCTCCCGCTTTTCTTTCTTGGGGCCGCCTTCGGAACGGCTCTTCAAATCCTTGCCGTGCAGGAAGTCGCGCACGTCCATTTCGTCGTCGTCGTCGTCGACCTCGACATCGCGCTCCAGCTCGTCCGGCTCAGAGACCTGGATCGAAACCTTGGGCATCTCGGGAAGCGTCGCACCGATTTCGAGCGACGGCTTCTTCTTCTTTTCCGCCTTCTCCGCCTTCGCGGCAGACTTCGCGGCGGGCTTGGCGGCAGAAACTTCGGAAAGTTTCTTGCCGGAATGCGCGGCGATCGCACGCTTGCGCGCGGCCTCCAGCGCCTCGGCCTGGGCAGCGTCTTTCGCGGCGCGCACCTTGGCGGCTTTCGCCGCCTTCGCCTTCAGTCGCTCCCCGGCGGCCGCAGCCTCGGCCTTCATGCCGTCCATGCCCTTGCGCAGCATGGCGCGGCTCAGCGTCTCGACGTCGCCGTCTTCGAGTTGGGAAAGAGCCGAATACACCTCCACGTCGCTTTCCTCGGCCATCTTGATGACCGAGGCGCACGTGACGCCCTTCTCCTTAGCGAATTCGTAAACTCTCATCTGCCTTACTCCTCTTCCTCCGCAGTGCCGGAAGACGAAACGCCGGTAAGCTCCGCGACCGCCTTCGCCGCCGCGTAAAGCCCCTTGGCCGTAACCTCGTCAAGACCGGTGGACGCGATGAAGCCCTCCTCGTCGCTTTCGACGATACCTTCCACCGTGAGGAAGCCCGCGTCGGCAAGCTTCGTGGCGACAGCGGTGGAGATGGAGAACATGTCCGCAAGATTCTTGATGGCCTCGGCCTTCTGGTCCTCGAAACTGGCAAGCGCCATCGCCTTCGTCACCTCCACGTGCCAGCCCGTGAGCTTCGAGGTGAGGCGGACGTTCTGCCCGCGCTTGCCGATCGCCAGCGAATACTGGTCCGGCGCGACGGTCACGTGCACCGTGTTGCCGCCGTCGGGATCGACCTCCACGCTTTCAAGCTTCGCCGGAGCGAGCGCCTGGATGACGTAGTGCCTTATGTCGGAGTTCCAGCGCACGATGTCGATCTTCTCGCCGTTGAGTTCGCGCACTATGTTGCGCACTCTCGCGCCCTTCAGGCCCACGCACGCGCCGACCGGATCCACGTTCTCGTCGAACGTGCGAACCGCCAGCTTCGTGCGGAAGCCGGGGTCGCGGGCGATGCCCATGATCTCCACCACGCCCTCGGCGATTTCGCTCACTTCGAGACGGAAGAGCGTGCGCACGAACTCGGCGGAGGCACGGCTGAGCGTCACCGACGGCCCGTTCGCGTCCTGCTTGACGTGATGCACTATCGCGCGGATGGAGTCGCCCACCGCGAAATCCTCGGTCGGGATGCGCTCCTTCGCAGGAAGGAACATTTCCGTCTTGCCTACGAGCACGTAGAGATCGCGGCGGCTCACGGCGCTCACCGTGCCGGACACGATCTCGCCGATGCGGCCGCGGAACTCGGAGAACACGTTGGAACGTTCGGCGTCGCGGATCTTCTGCATGATCATCTGGCGGGAGGTCTGCGCCGCGATGCGCCCGAGGCGGGAGGCCGGTATCTCGATCTCGATCGCGTCGCCCTCCTGCGCGTCCGGCTTGATGCGGCGGGCGCGGGCGGGCGAGATGAATCCGGTGCCCGTCTCTTCGCTAGACACCACCGCGGTGTCGTACACATGTATCGACATGTCCTTGCGGTCGATGAACACGCGCAGGTCGTTCGTCACGTCTATGTTGTGCCGCGCCGCCTGCTGAATGGCCTGCTCGATTGCCGTCAACACAAGTTCCCGTTCCACACCGCGCTCTCGCTCGATGTAGCTCACAATTGCCAACAACTCGTTGTTCATGGCCATTTCCGCAACTCCTGTTCTGTCAAAAAACAATAAACTTCCTGCGGTGACCCACCTGGACCACCGAGAAACAACTCATATATTACCGAATCGTCGGCAGATTGTCAATGCGGAAATGGAAAGGAAAATATCGCAACCCTTTAGGGATAAAGACAAATCCCTATAGGGGGGCGATTATGAACCCATGGAGGGGGATTTATGAGCCCTAGGGTCTACAGCCGTAGACGGGTACGCGGCCACGCGCCGCCATAGACGGTTTTGCCCCTGCCTCCGAATGCTTTTTATCCTGTATTGCGCCAAATTACGCAAAATCACGCCAAAAGCGCTTCCAAACGGCGCGAAGACTCTTCCTCGACCTGTTTGAAAAGCGATTTCCCGTGGCAGTCCATCGCCACCACGCACCTGAAATCCTCCATCTCGAACTCCCAGCACGCCTCCGCCGCGCCGAAATCGTCGAGAAAATGCACTCCCAGAACGCGCTTCACCGCCTTGGCCGCGACAACCGCCGCTCCGCCTACCGCCTGCAGGTAGACCGCCCCGTACCTGCCGCAGGCTTCCAGCGTCCTGTCGTCCATGCCGCCCTTC